>DATFKK010000070.1 GCA_035268685.1 Candidatus Krumholzibacteriia bacterium
CTTGCCGGACCGCGCTGAACGCCGAGGTCGGTTACGGCAATTGCAGCGACTCCGGCCGCGACGGACTGTGGTTGCTCCCGGTCGACGAGCCCTACCAACAACCCCACGTGATCAGCATGACGCCCTTCAACGGGCTGTGGAGCTACCGCCCCGGCGTCGACACCGAACAACGCGAATACCTGTGCGTGCTCCCCGAGATCCAGACCGGTCTGGCGGCGGGAACCGACGGCGACATCTGGGTCGCCGGCACGCCGACGTTCCGTTTCGATCCCGGTAGCCTCGACCTCGAGTTCGTGGACGGTGGGATCCTGGCCGACAGTCTGGGCATGTTCACGGCCGAGGACGTGACGGTCGATCCGAACAGTGGGGTGGTGTACTTCTCGGGATTCCGGGCCGAGCCCGGCCCCGTTCGCTACCCGCGGATCGGCTCCTACGATCCGGCCACCGGCGGGACAGCGATTCTTCTCGACGAGACCGAACCACGCACGCACTTCGAGGTGCGGGGCATGGATGTCCTGCCCGACGGCCGGCTGGTCGCGATCACGGCCGCCGGACTCCTGGTGATCGATCCCGTGGCGCCTTCCACACCGACGATCTGGACCGATCCGTCGTGGAACAGCGGCGTCGGCCCGCTCGCGGTGGCGGCGCGCGACGACGGTCTGGTCTACGTGGGCGAGATCACGCCGGCAGCCACCGACCCGAAGGCGATCCGTGTCTTCGATCCCGACGCGGGTCAGGTCACCCCGTACGTGGCCGACCTGACCGATGCCTTCCCGCTGGGCGTGGTGATCTTCGACTTCGACGTCGACGCGAATGGCCGATCCTGGGCCGCGACCGGCTCCCCGGTGCTGATCGAGGGGGACCCGAACGCGGGGGTCCTCGATCTGGCCAACGGCAGCCTGGCCTCGGACCAGGCGCTGATCTGGTTGCCGGGCAGCACGGCGACCGCCGTCGACGACGACACGATACCCGGCGTAGCGCGCCCGCAGACCTTCGCCCTGCGCACGCCGACGCCCAACCCCTTCAACCCGCGCACGACGATCGCCTTCGAGCTGCCGCGCACCGCGCAGGTTTCGATCGACCTCTACGACGCCCGTGGCCGGCTCGTGCGCACCCTGGTCGACGGCGAGCGCGCCGCCGGGGACCACCGCGTGATCTGGGACGGGACCGATGACCAGGGCCACGGTGTGTCGTCGGGTGTGTACTACGTGCGCATGCTCGGCGGCGGAAAGCGCTTCGTGCAGAAGGCGGTCCTGCTGCGCTGAGCGCCTGTCCTGGGGCCGGGCTCCCTCGAATCGGCCCGGCCCCATGATGCACCATCACCAGTAAAGCGTGTCCTCGACCTCGAATTCCGTGATCTCGGGCCGGGGACCGGCCGCTTCGATTCAGTCCGCACGCGGACCGGACGATGGGTCCATTCACGTTCCCGGACTCGTCCACCGATCGAAAGGCTGCGGTCATGGTCGCCACCCTTCGTCTCTTTGCCGCCGTCGCGATCGTCCTGGCGGCGAGCCCCGCGTCGAGCCAGCGCACCGCCGAGATGATCGCCCCCGATCTCGCGGCCCACGGGATCACCGTGGAGGGATCCTACGTTTGGGATCTCGCCGGACCGGCCTCCGGCGCCGAGTCCGCGCTCTGGTTCGGGCAGGGTCTGTTCGACCTGATCCTGGGCTACGAGCGGGCGTCCGCGTTCGGTACTTTCGGCGCCGTTCTCGACCTGCAGGCGCACCACGGGGCTGACCCCAGCCTGCTGGCCGGTGATCTCCAGGCGTTCGACAATCAGGGAGCCGAAGGCTTCGAGCGCATCGCGGAGTTCTTCGTCGAGCTCTCGACGCGCGCCGAACGCCTGCGCGTGAAGGCGGGCAAGATGGACGCGAACGGCGAGTTCGCCGCACCGGACAACGCGGGCGATTTCGTGAACAGCTCCATGGGCTTCAGTCCCACGATCGCGGGCATGTCGAGCTACCCCGACAACGGCTTCGGCGCGGTCGTGGCCGTCGAAGGTCCGTCGGCGCTCTCGCTGCGCGCCGGCGTGTTCGATGCCGGGGAGCGGTCCAATCCCGATGGGCTGGAGATGTCGTTCGAAGACGTCACCTTCATGGTCGAGGCGAACCGCAGCTGGGAGGCCCGCGGTGGCGGGCGTCTGGGTCTGGGGTGGTGGCAGCTCACCGCGGATGGCGTCGACGCCGACGGCAACGCCTTCGACGCGATCGACGGCGTCTACCTGACCTTCGACCAGACGCTCTGGATGCCCGACGGCGACACCCGTGGCCGTGGGCTGTCGGTCTTCGGTCAGTGGGCCCACACGCCCGACGGCGTCGTCGAGATCGACGACCACGCCGGGGCCGGTCTGCTGTGGACCGGTCCGTGGACCGCGCGTTCCGCCGATGCGGTGGGCCTCGGCTGGACGCGCGCGGGGGTCGATCCGCGCTACGGTTTCACGGCCTCGGCCGAAGCGGCCTACGAGGTCTTCTACCGGGCGCAGGTCACGTCGCAGATCGCCGTGCAGCCGGACCTGCAGTTCGTGACCGACCCGGGCGGCGATGCCGAGGCCGACGCGGTCGTGGCCACCACGCTCCGCGTGATCGCAACCTTCTGACCGCATACGACGACGGAGGCCGGACCCACCCGGGCCCGGCCTCCGCACGGATCCGACACCCGGTCGGAATCACTGCACCAGCGTCACCCGCTTCGACGCCACGTAGTCGTTGGCCTGCAAGCGAACGAAGTACACGCCGGCGGCCAGGGCCCGCCCCCCGTCGTCGCGGCCGTCCCAGTGCATGGTGTAGCGGCCGGCCGGACGCATCTCGTCCTCGAGCTGACGCACCCGGCGACCGCGCGCGTCGTACACGGCCAGGTCAACGCGTCCGGGAACGGCCAGGCCGAACTCGAAGCTCGTGCGTCCGCCGAAGGGATTCGGCGCCATGCGGCCGAGCGAGTACTGGAACCCACCGTTCGCGGGCGGGTCGACCGAGGTCGAGATCTGCACGTCGACGGTCGCCTCGGCCATCAGGGCCGGAGCCCCACGACCGTTGGCGTCCCACAGCGCGTACAGGTCGTCGCCGGCCGTGTTCGTGGTGTTCTCGTCGCGCAGGAACAGGATGTATTCCTTGCTCACGGCCTGGTAGTACACGCGCACGGTGGCGGTGGCGGTGCCGGCCGGCAGCACGTAGTGGGTGTCGTCCCAGTACTGGCCGTCGGCGTAGGTCGCGGCCACGGGCGGCATCTGCAGGTCCTGGAAGGCCTGGTTGGTGAAGCCGCGTGGCGGTATGCGGTTGTCCTTGTACGTCGAGTCGTTCAGCACGAAGTGGAACGACGGGCCGGCGGGCAGGTTCAGCGCCTCACCGAGCGCCGGACTGAACCCGGGCTTGATCTCGTAGATCTTGATCTGGTCGTCGTAGGTCAGATCACCCGAGGTGAAGTCGAAGGCGCCCGACGTGAACACCACGTCGCCGTCGGTGTTGCGTCCTTCGACCTGGATGAAGATCCGGCGGCCCTCGGGATAGCCCGTGGGCAGCTTGTGTCCGGTGTCGTTGGTGATGCGCACGTCGACGCCGTCGTCGGCCGCGGTCACGTCGAGCTGGATCGCCTTCTCCAGGGTCTCCTGTGCCCGGATCTTCGAAGCCTCGAGCTGGGCCACGTCGACCTCGTCCGGATACGCGTCGGCGATCATGTCCTGCACGAAGGTGTTGCCCCCGGTCATGTCGTGCAGCGGAAGATCCGTG
>DATFKK010000071.1 GCA_035268685.1 Candidatus Krumholzibacteriia bacterium
GGCCTCGGTCAGGTCGAGCAGGCGCTGCGAGACGGCCAGAGCGATCGCCACCGTCGACCCCAGGATCACGGCCCACAGAAGGGCGGCGGCCGGATCGGCGGTCGAGAACACGTCGCGGACGTTGGCCGCGGCCAACCCCACCGACCCCGACGCCTCGAGGACCGCGCGCCGTCCGTCGAACCACAGACCGATGACCGTGGTCCCCAGCACGACCAGTACCGGGATCAACGCAACGTGCGCGCGCCGCGGCTTGCCCTCGACCGGTTCGAGGTCGGCGCCGACATCGTCGATCAGCGGGCGTGCTCCGGGCGCGAGCACCTGTCCCTCGTGGCGCGCGCGGCGCTCCGCCTTCAGCATGGGACCGAAGTCCCGTCGCTGCGCGATGGTCCAGAACACCACCGCCATGGCGAACCACGAATAGGCGGCATACGGGATGCTCGACACGAAGATCCCGTAGGCCGATCCCTCGATCGCATTCGCCTGGAGTCCGTCGCCGATCAGCCCGACCTGATACCCGACCCACGTCGACAGGACGGCGACGGTGGCCACCGGCGCGGCCGTCGAGTCGACCAGGTAGCTGAGTTTCTCGCGCGACACCCGCATGCGATCGGTCACCGGCCGCATGGTGTTGCCCACGAGCAGCGTGTTGGCGTAGTCGTCGAAGAAGATGACCAGCCCGAGGATTCCCGTGGCCAGCTGCGAACTGCGTGCGTCGTGGATCCAGCGGCGCACGGCGTCGACCAGGCCGTGCGTTCCGCCCGCCCGCGCCACGACGCCGACCATGCCGCCGAGCGTGGCCGTGAACAACAGGATGGATGCCTGGAAGGAGTCGGTGACCGACGGAACCACCACGTCGCGTGTCGCCATGACGAACGCCGACACCGGATGGCCCGTGTAGATCAGCGCACCGGAGAGCACACCCGCGGTGAGGGCCAGGAGCACCTGTCGCAACCACAACGCGAGCACGATCGACAACAGCGGCGGCAGCAACGACCAGAGCGGATGTACCACCCGCACCGAGCCCTCGAGTTCGGTCGTGTCGTCGAGTGTGAGCCGGAAGTCGCCACCGTCACCCACCACCACGTTCTCGATCTCCGCCCGCCCCCCGGCGTCGAGCTCGAGGTCGAGGGTGCCGACGGGATCCCCCTCGCGGGTCCACGTACCCTGGGGTTCGAGCCGCACGGAACGATCGGCCAGCGGCGCTCCGTGCTCGTCGTGCAACTCGACGGAGAAGCCGCCCGGCTTGCCGTGGAGCATCTGCTCGGCCGACCGCACGTCCAGACGGACCTCGGCGTGGGCCGCGCCGGCGGCGAGGACGCTCAGGACGATGGTGAGCCCGAGGCTCGCCGCGGATCGGAGTCGGGTACGCTGCACGGTGGTTCCGGGACGGGGAAACGGAGACCGACGGAGTTTGGACGTCCGTTCCCGGACGGTCAAGCCGACGATCCCGAACCGCCGCTGCATTGCTCGCGTGCCCAGGCGGCGTACGCGGGCTCGGCCTCGGCCTCGAACCACACGATCTGCGGCACGTCGTAGGGATGCAGAGCTCGCAGTCGCCGCACGGCGGCGTCGAGCGTGGCGGGCGCGATCTTCAGCCGCAGCAGGATCTCGGGATCCTGCTCCACCGCTCCCTGCCAGCGGTAGACCGAGAGAATGGGCCGCTCCTCGACCTGCGCACAGGCGACGAGCGCTTCGTCGACGAGACGGCGCGCCGTGTCGGTGGCCGACGCGACGTCGGCGAAGGTGCTGAGGGCGATCCAGAGGCGGTCGCTCATGCGGTGTCCTCGCTGGGCAGGGGTCCTCGGCGTGGCACCGGAGCCGACAGCGGCGGTGCCAGCACGTCGAGTTCGGGTGCGGTGTGCGCACGCTCGATCATGGCGAGCAGGTCGGCGTGCAGTGCCGGGGCAGCGACGGCGAGTCGGCGGCTCCAGAGGACGTCGTCGTCTCCCTCGAAGTCGGTCACGATACCCCCCGCCTCACGCAGGATCAGCGCGCCGGCCGCCAGGTCCCAGGGCTTCAACGCGAACTCCCAGTAGCCGTCGAGCCGGCCGGCCGCCACGTAGCACAGGTCGAGTGCGGCCGAGCCCGCGCGACGCACGCCCCGGCAACGGGCCAGGGCCTGCGCCGTGATCGCCAGGTTCAGACGCGCGGTCGCGCCGCGCTCGTAGGGAAAGCCCGTGGCCAGGAGCGCCTCCTCCAGACGATCGCAGTTCGACGCGCGCAGCACGACCGGCGGCAGTCCGCGCAGGGGTCGTTCCAGTGTGGCCCCCGCACCGGTGGCGGCGGCGAAGAGTTCGTCGAGAGCGGGTGCGTACACCACACCGGCTCCACCATCGGCGTCGCTCCGCGCGATCGACACGCAGTAGAAGGGATGGCCGTGCACGTAGTTCGTCGTCCCGTCGATGGGATCGACGTACCACACGGGCTCGTGACCGCCCGTCCGGCTGTCCTGCCGCCCTTCCTCGCCGACCACGGGCTCGCCGGGAAACCGACGCGCGATCTCGGTCACCAGCCACTCCTGGACCTCGCGGTCGACCCGCGTCACCAGATCCACGCGTCCCTTGTGTTCCACCTCGCGGTTGTGGCCGCCGTCGAGGGCCTCGAGCATCTGGGCTCCGGCCTGCAGGGCCAGGGTGCGCAGGTGCACCCGCGCGTCGGCGTGGTCCATGGAGATCTCCGGGGTTTCGAGCGGGAGCGTTACACTAGCGGTGGTCGGTGGCGAGTGGCAAGGCGTCGACGGACACCAGGGTCCATTCCCCCGCGACGACCCGGTCGCTCAGGACCCATTCCACACCGTGCGCGCGCAGGGCGTCGCGACACCGCGCGGTGATGGGTGCGCAGCACGCGTTTCGCAGGGCCTCGATCGACGGTGGGACGAATCCACTCGCACCACCGGCCACCGG
>DATFKK010000072.1 GCA_035268685.1 Candidatus Krumholzibacteriia bacterium
ACGTAGTGCAGCCCGTGTCCGAGGTCGGCCAGGCGGACCAGGCGTCGGCGGTGGCTGTCGGCGACGTACACGGTGTCGAGGTCGTGCCCGTCGATCCGTGCGACGGCGATCGCGGTCGGGCCGGCGAAGCGGTCCTCGCCACTCCCGAGCCCGCCCACTCGGCTCACCTCGCGGGCACCATCGCCGTCCAGGTCGAGACGGACCACGCGATTCCGGCCGGTGTCGGCCACGTAGAGCCGGTCGTCGGTTGCGTCGAAGGGAGTGCCGCCGTCGGCGAAGGCCACGTCGTGGGGACGCTTCAGCCCCTCGATGGCGAACAGCGGTTCGAGACGGAGCTCGTGGTACTCGGGGTGTGTGGAGAACACGAGCACACGATCGTTGTTCGTGTCGGCCACGTAGACGCGCCCGAACTCGTCACTCGACAGGCCGCGCGGTGCGTCGAGGGGACCGAAGGAACTTCCACGACCGTCGAAGGCGTCCAGTCCTCGTTCGGTCGCGCCGAACAGGAGGCGATCCCAGACCGGGTCGCTGACGACCTGGAAGAAGCGTGCCTCCAGGTAGGGGAAACGATCGTACACGTCCACACGACCGAGGACGATACTCGCATGCGGTTCTCCGAAGAGTTCGCGGTCGAGCCGCGCGCTCGCCGTCCTCCGATCGAGTACGGAGATTCCTGCCTCCGGCACCAGGTCCGAAGGGCGGAACGTCTCGGTCGCGGCTGGTCGCGAGACGAGGACCAGAGCCAGGATCACGAGGCTGCGTCGCATGGTGTCGCTCCTCCCTCCGCCCTAGAAGTCCAGGCTCACGCCGGCTTCGAGGATGTTCGCGGAGAAGTTGTTGCTGTTGAAGTAGCGCTCGTAGCCGAGCTGCAGCGCCAGGCCGTTCCAGATGGTGCCGCCTTCGATCAGGTCGCGAAGGGACCAGTGCACTCGTGTGCCGAAGAGATGGGCATCGAAGGCGCTCAGCCGGTAGTCGGCAGTCCGGTAACCGCCGATCCCCCCGGTGGTCGTGTAGTTCGTCGAGTGGAAGTCCGCAGCGGACTGGTCGTAGTAGCGGTAGCGGTAGCGGACGATCAGCGCGTCGCCGACGTACTGGCTCAATCGGGCGCCGAGGGTCGTGGAGCGCACGCCCCAGTCGTCTCCGTAGAGCTTCGCCTCGAGCTTCAGGCTGGCGCGCAGTGGAAGGTACTGGTTCAGGCGCAGGTAGACGTCCTGGCGGTGACGGTCGTCCGGATGCCGTTCGGTCTCGTTCCCCCCGGCGACGTACACGTTCCGGTAGGGGTTGTGCTGAAGACCGTCGACGAAGAAGGTCTCGTAGCCCGCGCGGACGACGGTGGTCGGTGTCAGGACACGCGTGACCACGACGTTGGCGTAGGTGGTGTGGCGATGATCGGACACGCTACGGCTGTCGGCGTCGGCGAGGGGGTCGATCGTGTCCCAACCGAAGCTCGCTCCCACGGACAGATTGAACGTCTCGCCGGCGAAATCACGGTTCCACTGGGTGCGGATCATCTGGGCCAGGTAGTCCTCCTCCGTCGAGAAGTAGTAGCCAACGCTCAGCTCCGGCCGCGACACGTCGAACTGCACTTCCTTCCGGGTGCGTGCGTACTCGCGGTAGGCATCACCGATGTCGCGGATCGGGCGGCTCGCCGTCGTGATGGCGTCGACCGCGTCGTCGCTGCCAGGAGGTGCCTCGACGGCGGGGATCACGACCGTCTGGTGGGCCAGGCCGATTCGGAGTTCCGTCTCGTTCTCGAGTGCGACGCGGTACACGTTCTGGTGCGTGATCACTTCGATGTCGTCCACGTCGTTGAACAGCTGGAAGACGTAGTCGTCCCCCTGGGTCTCGATCGGAAGATCGGGCCAGGCGGCGCGTGCGTCGGTGACGCAAGCGGCAGCGACGAGTGCGAGACCCGTCAGGGTGTGACGACGGGTCAGTTGCACGCGCAGCCCCCACCGGCACCGCCGGCGCCCCCGGTGCTTCCCTCCCGGGCTTCGATCCAGTGCAGCTCGCGAGCGTGCTCCTCGGCCTCGGCGTCGAAGGCCATGATGGGGTCGGCGAGGTGCTCCATCTGGTAGGGTTTGACGGTGGCGCAGCCGCTGGCTCCCAGGACGAGGGCGACGGCGGCCAGACCGAACGACGTGCGGCCTCTCATCGTTCTGCTCCTCCGCTCGGGGGTTCGGTGGCGTGTGTGGGCGAGCTCGTGGCCACGATGGCGTCGTGCAGGGCCTCGAGGTCGGCTTCGGCGCTGCCGGTCGAGGTGTGGACGGTGAGGCCGTTGGGGTCGACGACGTACGTGATCGGTAGCGCGGGAAGGTCGAGGTCCGCTGCAAGGCCTTCGGGGCCGTCGTGGTAGAGCGGTAACCGCAGCCCCAGGTCCTCGGCCAGATCACGTGCACGCCGAGCTTCGCGGTCGATCGAGATCGCCACGAACCGCACGTCGTGGTCGGCCAACTCCGCGTACCATCCGTCGAGAACGGGCAGCTCTTCACGGCAAGGGGCACACCACTCGGCCCAGAAGTTCACGACCACGGTTCGCCCGTCGAGTTCGTCGAGCGTGACCGATTCTCCGCCGAGTGTGCGCAGCGGGTGGCCTTCGAGGAGTCCACGTACGTCGTCCGCTCGGACCGAGACGGCAACGACGAGCAACGCCACGACCAAACCCGTGAGTCTTCCGTGCCGGTTCACGCCGACCTCCTAGCGGTACTGGGCGCCCAGGAGCACCCACAGGTTGAACAGTTCCCGTTCCCGCTCGGTGAGCGCGTGCTCACCGAGCGGATGGGGCCCCATGCCCTCGCGCGAGCCCAGGCCCAGGACATAGTCGATCAGCGGCGAGCGACGCGGGAAACCGGGACGCACCGCCTCCGACGCACGCTCGCTCTCACCGCTCAGGTTCACGTATCCCAGCGGGAACTCCGACCGCATCTCCATGTCGGGTACCATCACGTTCTGGCGTAGGTCGAGATCGCCGGCCGGGGCGCGACGGCCGAGGCCGTCCACACGGGGGTCGTCCTTCACGCCGGGCGCTCCCGGCGAGTGGCAACTCACGCACTTCTGCTCGACGATCGCGCCGATGCCCTCGGTCCAGGTGATCAGTTCCATGTCGTCCATGGTCATGCCGCTGAAGTCGGTTGGCTCGAGCTGCCGGGCCATCGGCGGATTCTCCGGTGGGATGGGTTCGGAGCTCGTGCGGTCCTCGTGGCAACCGAAGCACTGATCGAAGTGCTCGCCGGGGCGCGCGCTCAGCCAGGTACGCTTGACCACGAAGCCACGGCCGTGTTCGTCGAGGGTGGCAAAGCTGATCGGCGTGTCGGCCGGGACGCGGATCGAGAAACTGCCGTCGGGTTGGACCGGTGCATAGCCCATGAAGGCGCGCTTCTCGAACATGTTCGCGGAGAACGTGTTCGCCTCGCCCACGCGTGTGGGGCGTGCGGCCAGGACGGCGATCCGGTCGATGTCGTCGATCCCGCGCCGCGGCACTTCCTGTCCGTCGGAGTGGCCGCGATTGAAGACGTCGACCGCCGTGAAGATGCCCCAGTCGACCGATGGATCGATGGTGTCCTCGATCACCGGCGGCTTCGCGCGGGCCGCCACGAACTGCGCGTCGTACTCGTTCGTGTTCGGATCGTTGTAGAGGAAGGTCAGGTCGTCGATCTCGATTCGAGTCGGATCGTCCTGGGTCCCACTGCCGGTCTCGTTCAGCGTGAAGGTGTAGAGGGCGTAGTCGACGTCCTCCTCCTCGGCCGCGGGCAGGGTGTAGCTGATCACGTAGCGGTTGCCGCCGAGCGGGAAGGGGTACTTGAAGGCACCGTACTGCCACGGGGCACCGCTGTTGTTCACGTCGGCCGTCAACACCGACCAGTGTTCGTGCGGTTCGGGAGCCGGGTCGGCGGGCCCCGCTTCGAGCTTCAGCAGGGCCACGGGCCCGGCATCCTCGTTCACCCGGGTCGACTCGATCGCGATCACGCGCCCGTCGGGGGTGGGCTGCGGATGGAAGAAGTTCCGCCCGTGCGGCCCGTACTTGTGGAAGATCCCGGTTCCGTCGGGATTCATGACGAACAGGGGGAATCGATTGAACTGCCCGAAGTGCTCCCACCGCGTGTACACGATCTGCCCGTTGGCCATGAGCACCGGGTCGAAGTCGTCGCTCTGGTTGAAGCTCAGACGTTCGATGCTGCTGCCGTCGGCATTGCAGCGGTACAGGTGTTCCGCGGGCGAGTGGTTGTACTCGTCCATCTCGCGCGCACGCGAACTGGTGAACAGGATTCGTCCGTCGGGTAGGTAGAGCGGATCGAAGTCGTGTCCGCCACCGTCGGTGACCTGCCGGAGTCCTGTCCCGTCGACGCCGATCTCGTAGATGTTGCGGTTCGGTGTGCCCGACGGTCGCATCGAGAACAGGATGCGCGTGCCGTCGAAGCTCACGCAGGGATCGCTGACGCTCGCACCCGTGAAGTCGGTGAGCGGCGCCACCCGGCCCTCGGGCGAGATCGGGGACAATTTGTAGAGATTGCTCGCGGCACGGCTGCGATTGAGCGTTTCCTCGGCCGCAGTCTTCACGAAGACGATGGCCTCGGTGGTTTCTTCGCTGTCGAAGACGTCGTCGGGCGCGCTCTCACGGCAGCCCGCGGCACCGAACAGGGCCAGGGCCGTCAACGTGCACGCCGTCAGGGACAGCCACGCTCGTGGCGTGCGGTGTCGGATCACAGGGCGCATGTCGTCTCCTCGTGTCGTCGGAACTCCGCAAGAGTGCGGACGTCGGCAATCAGGGTTCGATCGTGCGGTAGAAGACCAGTCCCACGGTGAACTCGCGGTAGTCGAAGTCCCGATCGCGCGTGGACGATGACCCGGTGATCGTCGCTCCCCGGATCTCGCCGCGCAGGGCCACGTCGTCGCGCAGGAAGAACTCGAGTCCTGCACCGGCGCCGATCTGGTTCTCGGTGACGGGGTCGGCCTCGAAGACGCGACCGGGGAAGACCAGCATCATTCCGTAGCCGACCGTGAGGTAGGGCTGCAGCCGCCACGGGAGTGGCCAACGCAGCTGGACGAGCAGGGCGTGCACGAGGGCGTGGACGCTCTCCGAGGGATTGTGGCCGAGGTGGGCCTCCCAACCGAGGAAGCGCGACGGGTGGTAGCTGGCCCGCAGGGCGTAGTAGGGCTCGTTGCCCAGGCGGCCGATCGCGGGGCTGAACCCCAGGCGGTCGGCGTAGGGCCGCGTCCCGGGCTCCACGGAGAGCCCCCGGTCCCTCATCGCGGGTACGAGGAACTCTCGCTCGTCGTCGTCGGCGGCGTCTTCGGCGGCGAGTGCGACGGACGCGTTCGGGACGATCGCGACGATCGCGCAGAAGACGACCGTCCCGAGGAGGAGTTCGAGAACGGCGGACGATCTCACGGCCGGAGCTCCCCGGCGTCGATCCAGGCCAGGATCGTGCGGTAGTCCGGGTCGTCGATCGACGCGAAGGCGGTGAACGCATGCGGGGCGCCCCCGGCGTCGACGGCCAATGGTTTGCGCAACAGTGCGCTCGCGGTCGGATCGAGATCGTCGACCTGCAGTACCGATTGTTCGAAGTCGAAGACGGGATCGCGGTCGTGGTCGGGGCTCAGGTGGAAGGTTCCGCGGATTCCGCCGCCGTGGCAGTCACCGGAGGCACTGCAACCACGCTCGTGGAGGACGGGTGCGACCGCCGTGAGGAAGGTCTCGTAGTCGAGCACGCGCTCCTGTCCACCACCCGCCGGTGTCGGGGACAGCGTGCCGTCGTCGTCGCCCGAGCAGGCGGCCACGAACAGCAGGCAGCCGGCGAGCAACCACGGGATGGAGCGGGAGTGTGGGGACCGGAACATGGGCGGGTCGATCCTCGCGATGGCGGCGATGGCAACGGCCGGGTGCCGGAGCCGGGTTCCGTCGCGGAATCGAGCAGTGACCGTACCAGTGCGAGCGCATCATGGTGGCGTGGCGGTCGTGGGCTTCTCGACACGGTCGAGTGTGGTTCAGCGTGTCCGGTCGCGGTGACCGCCGAACCACTCCACCATGAAGCGCGCTTTAGCACCGGTCACGAGATCGAAACGGTCCCGAAGGGAATCCTCGACCCACACCCGGTACCGTCCCGCGCTCGCACTCTGCACGAGCACACCGGTGAGGTCGTCGCGAGTGGCGAGTACGCGCCGCCCCTCCTCCGAGCCCAACGCCAGGATCGCGGTCGCCCAGGCGTCCGCTTCGAGGGCAGTGGGAGCCACGATCGTCACCGAGGTCAGCCCCTGCACCGACCAGCCCGTGCGGGGGTCGAGCACGTGTCCGTGCCGTGTGCCGTCTCGTGCCACGAACTGCTCGTAGTTCCCCGAGGTCGCCACGGCGTCGTCGTCGAGGCGCAGCTGGCCGAACCACGCATCGTCGGTCTCCGGGTCGCGGATGCCCAGTGTCCAGTGCGGTCGGGCCGTGGGACGGCCGAGCGCACGCATGGTGCCCGACACGTCGACGAGGGCGTTCTCGACTCCGCGTCGGCCCAGGACCGCGATCGCGTCGTCGACGGCGCGCCCCTTGGCGATCCCCCCGAGGTCGATCCGCACGCCGTCGGCCGACGCCGTGAGCGCGTGACCGTCGAGCCGCACCCGTTCGTGTCCCACGCGTTCCAGTGCTTCGGCGACCGCGGTCGAGTCGGGAACTGCAGGGCGGCCGCCCAGGAATCCCCACAGACGGACCAGCGGTTCGACGGTGGGATCGAAGGCACCCTTGCTCTCGGCGGCGATCCGCAGGGCGGTCCCGATCACGGTCGTCGCCTCGGAGGACAGTCGTACCGGTCCGGCGTCGAGGGCCGCGTTCACCCGCGAGATCTCACTGCGACGGTCCCAGTTGCTGAATCGTCGGTCGACCGCTGCGAAGGCGGCCAGGCCGGCCCGGGCGTCGTCCAGAGCGGCGAGCGAGTCGTCGGCCACCACGGCGACCGTGCCGATCGTGCCCATGGTGTGAACGGAGTAACGGACCACCCGGTCGGCCCCGTCGGCGGTGGTCGGCCCGGCGAGCAGCGCCACGACGACGAGGACGGCAGCGGAACGTGGGGAGGTCGGCATGGAGATCTCCGGTGCGGGAAGGCCCATCGAACGGCTCTCGGGAGCCGGAAGCCACCTTCGTGCCGTTTCGCTCCGTCTTCGGGGTTCGTGAGTTCACAGCATCGTGACCGGCTCGCCTGGTGGAGTGGAGGTCCGCCGGACTATCTAGTGGAGTCCGCGATCCGGCCGGTCGCGGTGTGCCGACTCCTCATCCGGACCCGGTCCCGGAGCGAACCGACTGCCATGATTCCGCCAGCCCCTGTTCCGTCCACTGCAGGCTTCCGCGCCGTGCTCCTGCTGATCGTGCTCTCGGGCTCCGCCGTGGCCGCACCGCCCGACGGCGGGTCCGAGTTCCCCGCCGTGCCCTCGGCGCCCGAGGCCGACCCTGTCCGAGCGCGGCTGATCACGACATCCACGGCGGTCGAGCCGGGTGGCACCGTGCTCGTCGGTGTCCATCTCGAGCAGGACGAGGGGTGGCACACCTACTGGAAGAACAGTGGCGACGCCGGTCTGCCGACCGAGGTCGAGTGGACCCTGCCCGAGGGCTGGGCGGCCGGTCCGCTCCAATGGCCCGCACCGAAGCGCTATGTCGAGGCGGGAGACCTGATCACCTTCGGCTACTCCGGCGATCCGGTGCTCTTGACCCGGATCACGGTGCCGCCGTACGCGCGCGGCACGGTCACGCTGCGCGCGCGCGCCGAGTGGCTCATGTGCAAGGAATTGTGCATCCCCGGCAGCGCCGACCTCGAGCTGACCCTCGACGCGGGAGGCACCGGCGAACCCGTACCGCGGCGCGATCTCGAGCTGATCGAGGCCTCCAGGGCGCGGTTGCCGCAGCCGCCCCGGACGATCGACGGCGTGGACGTGGACGCCCATCTCGATCTGAGTGCCGTGCCGCCCGGACAGAGTGCCCGCGCGGCGCTCGTGGTGGATGGCTTCGACGATCCGTCGTCGGTGGACTTCGAATGGTTCCCGGAGGCGGCCGAGGGACTGTTCGCGGACGAGACGCAGCACGTGGTCGACACCGGTCGGTTGTTGATCGGCGCTCCCTTCGAACTCGAGCCCGGCGTGGAGGCCGGGACGATCCTCGACTGGGGCGGTGTGCTCGTGCTGACCGATGCCGATGGCAACGAGATCTTCGTCGAGATCGACCTGCCCGTGCCGGCGGCCTCCGCGGGCCAGGCCGTCGAGGCCCGGAGTCCCGAGGTCTTCGCGACCCTGCTCGGCGCCGGGTCCACCGGCGGTCTCTTCGACCAGGACTTCTCCGGAGTGGCCGGTTCGGGTCCCGAAGGGTCGCTCGCGTACTTCCTGCTGCTGGCGCTGGTCGGCGGCGTGATCCTGAACGTGATGCCCTGTGTGCTCCCGGTGCTGTCGCTCAAGGTCATGGGATTCGTCCAGCACGCCGGCGAGGACCGGTCGGTGCAGTTCCGGCTGGGTCTGATGTTCGCGGCGGGAGTGCTGGTGTCGTTCCTGGCGCTGGCGATCGTCGTGATCGCCTTGCAGGCCGCGGGCGACCAGCTCGGTTGGGGGTTCCAGTTCCAGAACCCGGTCTTCGTGCTGGTCATGGGCGCGGTGGTCTTCGCCTTCGGCCTGAGCCTGTTCGGTGTCTACGAGATCGTCCTGCCGGTGCAGGTGGGCGGCGGCGGTGGCCGCGGCAGTGCCTACGCCGAGAGCTTCATGAACGGTGTGCTGGCCACGGCCCTGGCCACGCCGTGCACGGCGCCGCTGCTGGGCGCCGCGCTCGGCTTCGCCTTCACCCAACCGCCCGCCGTGATCCTGGCGATCTTCCTCACCGTGGGTGCGGGACTGTCCCTGCCCTACCTGATCCTCAGCCTGAACCCGGGCCTGTTGCGTTTCGTGCCCAAGCCCGGTCCCTGGATGGACACCTTCAAACAGGCCATGGGCTTCCTGTTGATGGCCACCCTGATCTGGCTTCTGTGGGTGCTCGGTCAGCAGGTCGGGACCGACGGCATGATCGCCGCCCTGATCTTCATCCTGGTCCTCGGCTTCGCTCTCTGGATGTACGGGCGTCTGCTCGACCTCAACAGCTCGACACAGCGACGCGTGACCGTCTGGGCGGTCATGCTGGTGCTCGTGGCGGGTTCGTGGTGGCAGTTCGTCCACCGACCCCTCTCGACCGAGGCCATCGCCGCGCAGGAGGGAGTCCAGCAGGTCGCGTCGCACGGTGGGGGCGGGACCGCGGCCTGGGAGCCCTTCAGCGTGGCCGCGCTCGAAGCGGCGGTTGCCGATGGCAACACCGTGTTCGTCGACTTCACCGCGGCCTGGTGCACCACGTGCAAGGTCAACGAGAAGACCGTGATCATGACCGAGCCCGTGCTCTCGAAACTCGAGGAGTTGGGCGTGCGGACCTTCGTCGGGGACTGGACGAACCGCGACGAGGAGATCACCCGTGTGCTGCGTCAGTTCGGTCGCAGCGGTGTTCCCTTCTACGCCGTCTTCCCCGCCGGTCGTATCGATGCACCGATCGTCCTGCCCGAGATCATCACCCAGTCGATGGTCGTCGAGGCCCTGGAGGAGGCCGGACCGAGCCGTGCGGTCGCCTCGCGATGAGCCCCTTCCCTTCGCCCCCTGATTCCAGGAACCCTGAATCTTTCTCTCAGGAGGAACCTTTCATGCGCATTCGTCATCTCGCCGTTGCCACACTCGCCGTGGCCGCCCTTTCGGCCGGCGCCGTCGCCGGGCCGGGGCACGACCATCAACACGGCAAGGCCCAGGTCGGCCACGCCGCACCCGACTTCGAGCTGATCGACCACAACGGCAACGTGCACAAGCTCAGTGACTACGCGGGCAAGACCGTGGTGCTCGAGTGGACCAACCCCCAGTGCCCCTTCGTCGTGCGTCACTACGAGGCGGACACCATGACCGGCATGGCCCGTGAGCACGACGACGTGGTGTGGTTGGCCGTGGACAGCAGTTACTTCGTCACGGCCGAGTCGGCCGCGAAGTGGGCGAAGAAGGAAGACGTTCCGTATCCGATCCTGCTCGACGCATCGGGTGAGGTCGGCCGCGCGTACAACGCCCGCACCACGCCCCACATGTTCGTGATCGATCCCGAGGGCACGCTCGTCTACGACGGTGCCATCGACGACGATCGGCGTGGCAAGAGCGACGCACCCACCAACTACGTCGCGGCCGCGCTGAAGGCCTTGATGAACGACGAGTCGGTGGACACCGCCACCAGCAAGCCCTACGGCTGCTCGGTGAAGTACGCGAAGAAGGACAAGAGCTCGAAGACGAGCTGAGGCGACTTCGAGACGAGCCTCCGAGAGGGGATCCGGAAGACCGTTCCGGGTCCCCTTTCTCGTACACGGAAAGGGGCGACCGGAAATCGGGGGGAAGGGGCGACGGGCGTCTCAAGGAATGGTTCCGGACGACGATAACCGGAAAGCACCCCCGCTCAGGTCCGTCTCCGCCGGGGCGGACCCCATCCTTCGCGAGGCTCCCTGATGTCGTTGCGTTCTCCGATCCACTCCCTTCGGTGGCGATCACGGCTCGTGGCGCTGGCCATGGTGGTTTCGACCGTCGCGGTGGCGGTTCCCCTCGGCCTGGATGCCCACGAATCCCTGGTGGCGAGTCGCCGCGGCGCGGAGGTCGCGCGAGCCATGGGGGCACTGCACCGAGTGACGGCAGCCCTGCAGGTCGAACGGGCGGCCACCGTGCACGTCGAGCTCGGTCAGTCGGTCATCGATCTTCCCTCTCCGGAGCGGGCCCGCGAGCGCACCGACACCGCCGTCGAGAGCGCGCTCCGGATCTCCGCAACCGCAGGCTTCGTCGAGGCCTGGGATCACTTCGAGCGGGCGGCGGGAAGGCTCGATCCGATACGATCCATGGCCGACCCGGGGGGCGAGTCGGTCCGCCTGACCGTGGACGCCTACGACGAGGTGATCGATGCGGCCCATCGGGTCATGGCCGGTGCGCTGGAGCGCGTCCACGAAACGCCCGTGCACCTCCAGGCCGAACGGCTGCACCTGCTGGAGGTGGCGCGGGAGAATCTGCAGCGCGAGTACGACCGGACCCTGCGCTGGTTCGCTTCACCCGCCGATTCCGGTCTGCGGACCGAGGCGGCCTACGCGCGCGGCCGGGCCCACGTTCTCTTCGAGGCCCTGCGGACGAAGCTGGGCGGCACGCCCCGGTCGCGGCTCGACGAGGCCCTGGCGATCGGTCGGGATCCGATGGTCGAGAGGATCCGCGGCGCGGTCGATCGTGGCGTCCTGCCGCAGGACGCGCACGTGGTCGAGTGTCTTCCCCTGGTGGATCGGGCCAACACGATCCTGCTCGACGTCGAGAGGGAACTCGGGCGCCGCCAGATCGAGTCGGCGGACGCAGCGCATCGGGCCGCGCTGCTGCGTGCGGTCGGTGTCCTGATCGCTCTGGTCGCCGTCGCCGTGTCCTACCTGATGGCGATGCGTGGGTTCCGACGCCACGTCATGCGTCCGCTGCACGAGATCGGCACCGTGTCCGAGCGCCTGGCAATGGGCGACATGGACGTCGACATCCGGATCTCGCGCGATCGGGAGTTCGTGCGTGTCCAGGCCGGACTGGAGCAGACACGCGCGTACTACCGCGAGCTCGCCCGGGCCATGTCCGGGATCGCCGACGGCGATCTCAGGCACCACCACGTGCCCCGCTCGAGCAGCGACGAGCTCGGCCATATCGCGGCCCGCATGATCGAGGGTCTTCGCGGGCTGGTGGGCGAGATCCGGTCGACGAGTCGAATGCTCCGCGAGGAGTCCGCGCGGATGTCCCGCGCCAGTCAGCAGTCGAAGGTGGCGGTCGTCGCCGCCACCGAGGAGTCGCAGAGCCTGTCGAGCGCGGTCGAACACATGCACGCGAGCATCCAGGAGATCGCGCTGAGCGCGAGTGAGTCGACACATGTGGTGACGTCGGCCCACGACGCCGTCGCGAGGGCCGAGGCCAGCGTGCGCGAACTCACCGCGAGCAGCGACGAGATCGGTGAGGTCCTGGCCCTGATCGACGACATCGCCGAGCAGACCAATCTGCTCGCGCTGAACGCGACGATCGAGGCGGCCCGCGCCGGCGAGGTGGGCAAGGGATTCGCCGTGGTCGCCACCGAGGTCAAGAACCTGGCCGAGCAGACCGCCCGCGCGACAGAAGAGGTGGGCGAGAAGGTCTCCGGAATCCGCGAGAGGGTGGGTGCGGCCATGAGCGACATGGAGGCGATCAGTGGGGGCATCGACAAGGTGCACAAGATGTCGGAGTCGCTCGCCAAGGCCGTGAACACCCAGAGTGGGACGACCGGCGAGATCAGCATGAGCGTCACGTCGATGCACCAGAGCACGGAGATGTCGCGGGCCACCACCGAGTCCGCCGGGCAGGCGATCGAGGAGCTCCGGGGTCTGGGCGATGCCCTGGGTGGACTGATCGAACGTTTCCAGCTCCGCGAAGAGGACGCGGCCGCCGTTGCCTCCGAGGAGGAGGTCGACCTCGGAGACTCCTTCGAACAGTTCTGACCGATCGCGCTCGATCCCTCGACCCTGTCCACGGCAGCGTATAGACTCTCCGACGTCCCGTTCCCGACGGCCCGCACGCCGTCGACCCCGGTTCCGGAGAGATCCACATGACCTACCGAATGCTCGGCTCGTCCGGGGTGAAGGTGTACCCCCTCTGCCTGGGCACCATGAACTTCGGCAACGATGGTTGGGGCTGCGACGAGGACACGAGCGTTGCGATCCTGAATCGCTATCTGGACCGTGGCGGCAACTTCGTCGACACCGCCAACGTGTACTCGGGAGGGCGGAGCGAGGAGATCCTGGGTCGAGCCCTGGAAGGTCGGCGCGACGACGTGGTCCTGGCCACCAAGGGCTACTTCCCCCTGGGTCCCGACCCCAATCGCACCGGCAACAGCCGGCGGAATCTCCGCCGGAGCGTCGAGGACAGTCTGCGGCGTCTGCGGACCGATCGGATCGATCTCTACCAGCTGCACATCTGGGATCCGTTGACGCCGATCGAGGAGACCCTCGGCGTGCTCGACGACATGGTCCACGAGGGACTGATCCACTACCTCGGCTGTTGCAACTTCACCGCCTGGCAGATCGCCCTGGCCCAGGAACGCGCCGATCAGAACGGCCTGGAGCGATTCGTGACCGTTCAGCCGCAGTACAACCTGCTGTGCCGCGACATCGAGATCGAGATCATGGGGGTTGCCGACTACTACGACATGGGAATCCTCCCGTGGAGTCCACTCGCCTTCGGCCTTCTGAGCGGCAAGTACGATCGCGCCTCGCACACCGGACCGGGCGGGGCCCGCATGAACGATCCGCACGAGAACGACGTCATGGCCAAGTGGAAGCAGCGCACCTTCACCGACGACACCTTCGACGTCATCGATCTCCTGAAGGTCGATGCCGAGCGCCTGGGGACGACGCCGGTGGCCCTGAGCCTGCGATGGCTGCTGGAGCAGCCCGCGGTCGCGAGCCCGATCGTCGGACCGCGGACGGTCGAGCAACTCGACCAGAACCTCGATGCCGCCGAGCTCGAGGTCGACACGGACACTCTCGACCGCCTGGACGCGGCCACCGTGCCCTACGAGACGTATCTCGACTTCATGCAGGCCGGATACCTGTCCCGTCGTACGGAAGACCTGGACTGACCCCCGTTCCCCCGGAGGAGCCCCGCCCGTGGTCACCACACTCATGTTGATCAACACGGAGCGAAAGCTCGTCAACGAAGTCGCCGAGTCCCTCCTCGAGATCGAGGGTGTGACCGAGGTCTACTCGGTCGCCGGCAAGTACGATCTGATCGCCGTGTTGCGCAGCGAGACCAACGACGAGATGGCCGACCTGGTCACCCGGCACGTACTCGAGGTCGACGGGATCACGCGCAGCGAGACGCTCATGGCCTTTCGCACGCACAGTAAGTTCGATCTGGCCAGCCTCTTCGACGTGGGCAGCGAGTCGGCGCGCAACTGAGCGGACGTCGGTTCAGCGACTCGTCACGAAACCGGGGAGCGGCAGCCGGTCGATACCGTCCACGTGCCGGTCGAGCCAGGGTCCGAAGTCCTCGCCGGTGAGTGCGAGGAGTTCGGCCTCGAGCGTGGCGCGGGTCAATCGGTGTCGGGGTTCGTGCCGTGCGCGGTCGACCATGCGGACGAGCAGGTCGTCCAGTGAAGTCCGCCCCGCGGTCGCAGCAGCAATGCGTTCGTCGAGGGCGATGCCCACCAGGAGTCCCCCGGTGTAGGTGAGCCGGGTCACCTCGGGATCCTGCAGAACCACCGAACCCGCCTCGGACAGCGACATCCGCGCGCGCGCCGGGTTGTCGACCCAGTGATCACGGTGCCGGCGACGCACCTCCCGGGCGAAGCGGCCGTGATCGAGCATTCCGGTCGCCAGCTGCGTGCGGTAGGCGTAGAGGGTGGTCACCCCTTCCACGAACCAGTTCATCTCGTAGCCCTGCTGGCGCAGTTCCTCCCCCAGCCAGTTGTGGAAGAACTCGTGCGCGCACAGCGACGCCGGCTCGCCCTGGAGGCTGCGACGACGGGTCCGCGGGTCGATCAGCAGCACCATGCTCGCCCGGAAGTGCAGCCCGAAGTAGTGCAGGAGTTCGGGATCCTCCTGCGCGGGGTGCTCGTTCACCACGAAGAGGTAGCGGTCGGAGGGAGCGTGGCCGAAGAGCTCGACCTGGTGGCGGACGACACGTTCCACGACGTCCATCAGATCGGCGTCGCCGAAGGCGTAGTTCCCGCGCAGGGCGAGCTCCACGCGCACGGCGTCGATCTGCCGCTCCAGGTGGCGGTAGCGGCCGACGGCAACGGCCGATCCGTACAGAGCGGGCAAGGAGGGAGGCGCTGCCGTGGTGGCGTCCGTGGCGAAGGGGTGGTGCAGGGTCCAGTCCGGCGGCAGATCGTAGCGCACCTCGAGGGAATCGACGCCGGCCGTCAAAGGGAAGACGAAGACGTCGCTGCCGAGCAGGCGCGCCCCGTCGACGTCGATGGAGCTGAGGGCTTCGCGGGCGAAGGAGCCGCGGTGTCGCGCGGGCGAGTGCAGATGGACCTCGTAGTCGATGCGTGCGGGTCGGCCCCGCGTCTCGACGTCCCAACCCTGAGCGTGCCGCACGATCTCGAGCGGGCGTCCCTCCGGGTCACGGGCTTCCCGGACCCGGAACTGTACGTGAGGGTCGGCCGGGGCGAGCACGTGATCGGACGTACCGAGTTCGATCCGGTCTCCCGAGCCGGTGACGTGCAGACTCACGGCGATGCGACCGGTCGCCGGGTCGTCGATCGCGACCTCGTAGCGCAGCCCGAGCGTGGGGTCGGCACCACCGCCGAAGGCGCGCACGAGGCCCACCGCCGTGCCGGCGAGCAGGGCCAGGGCCACGGCGACCAGGCGCAGCGAGCGGCTGCGGACGGCGGGTTGCGGCGGGCGTGGGGGCACGGCGGATCCTCGACGCGGTCTCGGGACGTGCGGTCGGCTGCAGTCCGCGTACCACGCCGGTCGGCGAGGTCCTCCGGGGGCTCAGTGTGTCGCGTCGGGGAGCAGCGCGGCCAGATCGTCCGCATGGCCCACCACGACCAGGCGATCGCGGCGTTGCAGGGGCTCGTGCGGATCGGGCAGTTCGTTGCGCCCGGCGAGACGGCGGCCGGGGCGCTTCACCGCGAGGACGTGCACGCCGTGCCGCTCGCGGAGCTCCAGCTCGGCGAGCGTCCGCCCGGCCCACGCCCGTTCCACGGGGACCGATCGCACCACGTACTGCGACGGAAGGTCGACGTAGTCCGCGGTCCGCTCGTCGCGATGGACGAGCTTGACGCCCAGGACGTCCTTGCGCAGGACCTCGCGGTCGTAGAGGTCCAGCACGTCGCCCCGCGAGAGGAGCCCGACCACGCGCCGGTCGTCGGGGGACTGGAGTACCGGTACCTCGTCCTCCTGGGACGAACTCAGAGCGTGGATGGCCTCCTCGAGATTCTCGCGGCGGAGCACCGCGGTGCCGACCGGCTTCATGACGTCGGCGGCGATCACGACCCAGCGCAGTCCCTGCTCGGCGAGCACGCTCTTGATCCCGTGCAGATCGATCGACCCGACCAGCTGTTCGTTCCCGTCGACCACGTACCAGCGATCGATGTCGTGTTCGAGGAAGCGATCGAGGACCTCGCCGAAACGGGTGCGGACGTCGACGACCGGCGCCTCGGGGTGCATGACGTCCTCGACGTAGAAGTCCCGCAGGATCGCGCTCTCGCGGCCGTAGTTCACGTCGAGTCCGCGTTCGCGGAAGCCGAGCGTGAACGCCGAGTCCCGCGAGAGCGACTGGGCCACCGCCACCGCGGCGATGCACGACAGCATGAGAGGCAGGATGACCTCGTATCCGCCCGTCATCTCGAAGAGCAGCAGGATCGCCGTGATCGGTGCGTGGGTCACCGCGGCCATGACCGCGGCCATCCCGACCAGGGCGTAGGCGCCCGGGGAACCGGTCGCGGCCGGCCAGAGCACTTCCGCGGCGCGGCCCACCAATCCGCCCAGCGCGCCGCCCAGGAAGAGGATGGGTGCGAAGATCCCTCCGGCGAAGCCGCTGGCCAGGGTCAGGCTCGTGGCCGCGAACTTCGCCACCAGCAGCACGGCCAGGGCCCCCGCTCCGAGTTCGCCTCCGAGCAGTGCGGTGATGGGTTCGTAACCCACGCCGTAGAGCTCGGGCATGAACACCAGGCCGACGCCCAGCAGTGTGCCCCCGAGTCCGGGCGTGAGCCAGTTCGGTATCGGGAGTCCGGCGACCCAGCGCTCCGAGCGGCGCAGGGCGTGGGAGAAGGCGACGCCCAGCAGCCCGGCCGCGAGGCCGAGCACGACGTAGAGCGGGAGTTCCTGGTACGACGCCAGTTCGTAGGCGGGGACCTCGAAGGCCGGGGCCGACCCCAGGACCATCCGGCTGAGGGCCGTCGCCACGACCGAGGCCACGATGATCGGGCTGAAGGTCACGACCGCGAAGTCCCGCAGCACGATCTCGAGCGCGAAGATGGCTCCGGCGATCGGCGCGTTGAAGGCCGCGCTCAGGCCGGCGGCGGCCCCACATCCGAGCAGGGTCCGGACCCGCTCGGGAGACAGGCGGAGGACCTGTGCCGCCTTCGATCCGATTCCCGATCCCAGCTCGATCACCGGTCCTTCGGGACCCACGGAGCCGCCGGCGGCGATCGAGAGGGCGTTGGTGACGAAGCGAACGGCGGTGTTCCGGGCCGCGATCCGCCCCTCGCGGTGGGCGACGGCGTGGATCACCTGGGCCACGCCGTGGAAGTCGCCGCCGCGCAGGCCGAAGCGATGGATCGCCCCCACCGCCAGGCCGCCGAGGGCGGTGGCCCCGATCAGCAACGCGGCCGGGCGGTCGCGGACCGCCTCGACCACGTCGTGGCCGTGGGCTCCGGGAACGAAGAACTCCGTCAGAGCTTCGTAGCCCAGGCGGAACAGCACGACGCCGCCGCCGGCCATCAGGCCCACGATCCCGGCCATGATCAGCAGCAGGGCGTGGTCGTTCAGACCGAGGCGGCGCAGCAGTGCCTCGGCACGGTCGAGCACCGGCCAGCGCTCGAAGGGGTCCTTGTCCGGTCCTGATTCCATGGCGGAGCAACGTCGCCCAGGACCGGTCGCCACGCAAGCTCCACTGCGGCCGCCGGTTGTCAGCGAGTCGCCGAAGGGCTAACCTTGACCGGTTTTCGGTCCCGGCGCCCGGCGCCGTTCTCATTTCCGACGACGGACTCTCCGAAGGAGCCACCCGTGAAGATCAAGAAGCGCGCGAAGGGTGATGTCACCGTGCTCGACCTGTCGGGCAAGATCATGGGTGGTGACGACTTCGACCTGTTCAACAACGCGATCAAGGACCTGGTGTCCGAGGGCGCGGTCGACATCGTCTTGAACCTGAGCAAGGTGAAGTGGATCAACAGCACCGGGCTCGGGCTGATGGTCTCGGCCTACACCAGTCTGGTGAAGCAGGGTGGGCGGATGAAGATCGCCGAGGTGAGCGATCGGATCGACAACATCCTCCACGTCACCCAGCTCGAGCTGATCTTCGAGACCTTCGAGAACGAGGACGAAGCGGTCGCGAGCTTCGACAAGGTCTAGCGCTTCGACGTGGGTCCGGGGGGCGTTCCGTCGTCCGGACCCCGTCCCGTCTCGTGCGCGATCCAGACCTTCATGTCGCGCATGAACCGGCCGGTCGCGGTCAGCCCCGCCCACAAGAGTCCCGGCCAGGCGTCGCGCCATCCTCCCCGTGCGACGTAATCCCGGAAGAAGGTCGACGGCCACACGGTGATCAGGTGGCCCACGTCGTGGGGCCGCGGATCCTGGGCGAGATCGAGCGTCGTGTAGTGGTCCTGCTTCCGCAGGTACTGATCGATCCCCCGCAGGGTGTGGTGCTCGAGAGGGGTGTCGAGGTATCCGACGTCGGCCCCCGGCGGCAGGACGACCGTCTCGTCGACGAGATCGGTGCTGAACGACGCGCCCTCGCGTCGGAACAACCGCAGCGGCGCATCCTTCTGCAGGCCCATGGTGCGCATGGCCCGGCCCATCATCCAGTTCCGCCGGCGGATCCTGTAGCCGTCGAATCGCCACGGCTCACGGTTCGCGCGCATCTCCTCGATGCGCTGCCGGAGCTCCGGACTCACGCGCTCGTCGGCGTCGAGGGACAGGACCCACTCGCCACGACAGTGCTCGAGGGCCCGTTGTTTCACGGCACCGAATCCGTCGAAGACCGATTCGTACAGACGGACGCCGGGATGCGCGCGCGCGATCTCCATGGTGTCGTCGTGGCTGCCGGTGTCGAGGACGACGATCTCGTCGGCGAGGCCGTCGAGGCTGCGCAGGGCGTCGCCGAGCACGGGGGCGGCGTCACGGACGACGAGCACGACGGACAGGAAGGGGCTCAAGGAACTGCCTCGATTGCGGATCGGCGACGGCCGGCCTACCGTTCGCTCGACGGCGCCGCGGCCGTTGCGGTCAGTATCCGGCCCGCCGTCACCGCGCGTCAACGACGCGCCCGTCTCGCGCACACTCTCCGAATCCCCTCCCGTCGAGGTCCTCCATGGCCCGTCTCACTCCGCAGCAGGTCCAGGACGCGCTGAAGTCGGTCAAGTACCCGGGCTTCTCGCGCAACATCGTGTCGTTCGGTCTGGTCAAGGACGTCCAGGTGTCCGACGAGAACGACGTGGCCGTGGTGATCGAGCACACGATCACCGACGGCGGCATCCTCGAGAGGATCCGCCGGGACGTGCAAGAGACACTCGACGGGCTCGAGGGCGTGGGCCGGGTCGATCTGGCCATGCGCGACAAGAACGAGGGCGCGCCGCCGCAGGCGCCCGGACAGGGCGCCATGGAGCCGAAGGCGCTGCCCGGCGTGAAGTCGGTGGTGGCGGTCGCCAGCGCGAAGGGCGGCGTCGGCAAGAGCACGGTGGCCACCAACCTGGCCCTGGCCCTGGCGCGCTCGGGTCAGAAGGTCGGGCTCATGGACGCCGACATCTACGGGCCGAGCATCCCGACCATGTTCGGCATCCACGATCGGCCGGTGATCACCGAGGACCGCCGGATCCAGCCGCTGGAGCGTGACGGGATCAAGCTGATCTCGATCGGCTTCCTGGTTCCCCCCGAGAAGGCCCTGATCTGGCGCGGGCCCATGGTCATGGGTGCCGTGCAGCAGTTCCTGAACGACTGCGACTGGGGCGAACTCGACGTACTGGTCGTGGACATGCCACCCGGGACCGGCGACGCGCAGCTCACGCTGGTGCAGCAGGTGGCCCTGGCCGGTGTGGTCATGGTGACCACGCCCCAGGACGTCGCGCTGATCGACGTCGTCCGGGGCATCCAGATGTTCGAACAGACGAATGCACCGGTGATCGGAGTGGTCGAGAACATGAGCGGCTTCGTGTGCCCGAACTGCGAGACGGTGCACGACATCTTCGGCAGCGGTGGCGGCCAGGCGACGGCGGAGCGCTACGGGGTGCCCTTCCTCGGGGCGATCCCCATCGATCCGCGTGTGGTCCGTAGCGGAGACTCGGGCCGGCCCGTGGTGGCGTCGCAGCCCGACAGTCCGGCCGCGGAGGCCTTCGGGAAGGTCGCCGACAACGTGGTGCAGTTCCTGCAAACGTCCGTCTAGGACGGATCGGCGGCGAGCAGAGGGCCCGTCGACGCCGTCCGCGGAGGAGCGAATCGGTCGATGGTCATGAAGCTGCTCAATTTCACGTCACCGGATCTGGCCTTCGCCGATCTCGCGCTGAACCGGCGCGAGGACGTGGTGCGCCTGTTCTCGGAGCGGCTCGTCGAGCAGGGCGGTGCCACCGACGCCACGCGCCTCGCCGACGAGATCCTGGCGCGTGAAGAGGTCGAGACCACTGGCATCGGGGGCGGGATCGCCATTCCGCACGCCCGCAGCGAGGTCGTGGTGGGAACGCACGTGATCGTGGCGACCATGGCCGAGCCGATCTCGTGGAACTCCATCGACGGCGAGCCCGTCGATCTGATCTTCCTGCTCGCCGGCAATCGAGAACTGCCCGGCCAGCAGCTGCGCGTGCTCGCGCGGATCTCGAAGCTGGTGCGGATCCACCCGCTGCTCGACGACCTCCGGGCCGCCGAGACCCCCGCCCAGATCGTCAAGGCCATCCAGGCGACCGAGGCCCGGCACTTCTAGGTCGTGCGGCGACACGGCACGGGTGGGTCACGAGACCGGAAGAACCTTCAGCCTCCACGCCGTGCCTCGGGTGCGGGCGACGGTGACGCTCGGCCGGGATCGTCGTCCGACCGAGCCCGATCCGCGGGGCGGGTGACGGGTCGTCGCGGCGGCGGTTTTCCCGTGGTTCCCTGCGATTCCGTGCACCGGGTGGAAATCGGTCGAACAGGGGGTCAAGGGTCCGGACCGGCGGCCGATACCTTGCTGTGACCGGAGCGCGGAGCCTTCCCGGCGTTGTGCCGGGCCGGCGACGGAAGCCGTCCCCCACCCGGCTCGGGGACGGCGGACGCTCACCGATGGACAGCCGAGGTGCAGAAACATGTCCAGGCCGCAGCCCTGCCAGTTGCCCATCGCGTCGTCGACCCGACTCCAGCTGGATCCGGATCAGCGCAGTCAGCAGCTGCACCGATTCCGGGGCCTGATGGAGCGCATGGTCGTCGGCCAGCCGACGGCGATCCGCCAGATCAGCAACTCCTTCAGCCGAGTGCTCGCCGGCGTCGGCGATCCCGAGAGTCCGATCCTGTCGATGATGCTCATGGGTCCGACGGGTGTCGGCAAGACGGAGACGGTCCGGGCACTGGCCGAATCGCTCTTCGGTCACCGCCGTGCCTTCACGCGGATCAACTGCCAGGAGTATTCCGCCCACTACAACCTGAGCAAACTGCTCGGGAGCCCGCCGGGGTACGTGGGCGGTGAGATCAAGCCTCTGCTGAGTCAGGACAATCTCGAACGCCACCACCGGGAGGCGATCGAGCAGGGCCGCGGCATGTTCAACGAGAACCTGGCCCGCCTGAACCGCTTCTCGCCCGAAGAAGGCAAGTACGTCTCGCTGGTGTGCTTCGACGAGATCGAGAAGGCGCACCCCAAGCTGTGGAATCTCCTGCTCGGGATCCTCGAGGACGGAACCCTGGTCCTGGGTAACAACGACGAGGTCGACTTCACCCGCGCGATCATCGTGCTGACCACCAACGTGGGCAGCCGCTCCATGGGCGAGCACCTCGGTCACGAGAACATCGGTTTCGTCGGAACCGAGGACGAGGCCGGTCTCGATCGGGACCTGCGCTCGTCGGCCATGCGCGAGGCCAAGAAGGTCTTCCCCTTCGAGTTCAT
The DNA here is from genome assembly GCA_035268685.1 of Candidatus Krumholzibacteriia bacterium. Taxonomy (NCBI): domain Bacteria; phylum Candidatus Krumholzibacteriota; class Candidatus Krumholzibacteriia; species Candidatus Krumholzibacteriia bacterium. The sequence goes on from DATFKK010000072.1 coordinate 21,823, forward strand.
CAATCGCTTCGACCAGCTGGTGACCTTCGACACGCTCAAGGAAGAGCACCTGTTCGCGATCCTCGACAACCTGGTGTCCAACCTCCACATCCGGAGCATCGACTGCATCGAGCCCTTCCTCCTGCGCGTGGAGCATCGGGCGAAGGCGGAGCTGGTGCGGCAGGGAACCGATCCGCAGTTCGGAGCGCGGCCGTTGCGCCGGGCGGTGGAGTCCGAGATCGTCACCCCGATCAGCCATCTGATCTGCAGCGGGCAGATCCAGCGTGGCGATCTGGTCACCGTCGATTTCGAGGACGGCGGTTTCGTCTTCTCGAAGGAGGACGGGATCATGACCGCCGAGGAGATCGCCGACTTCGAGGCCCTGCGCGAGGAGCGCGAGCGTTCGCGTGACCTCGAGGGCCACGACGACGGCGGCGAGGCGAACCGTATCGTCGAGGAGATGGAGGAGGTCGTGGCCCAGTCGCGCACGCTGAGCGGCGACGGTGGCCTTCACGATCTCTGATCGCCCGCGCGTCCGGTGGGTCGGAGAAACGGACCGCGGGTGATCGCCCGCGGTCCGTTCCCACCTTCCCCGCTCGTGCGGTGGCGGTCCGCGTTCGCCCGCGCGAACCGCCGTCTCCTCCCCGGAGGGAATCGTCTAGCTCTTCACCGACTCGACGGCGTCGAGGATCTTCTCGTCGGCACCCTTGCCCTTCGACTTCGGTGCCCCACCCTGACCCGGGCGCGGCATCGTGCAGCTGCCGTCGAAGGTGACCGACTCGTCCATCTGCAGCGAGGGCGTCGTCAGCTGGCCGCTGAAGACACCGCGGTCCTGCAGGTGCACCCGTTCGTTGGCGGTGACGCTGCCCGTGACCTTGCCGCGGATCGCGATGTTGCCACCGGTGATGTCGGCCTCGACCTCGGCGCTCTCGCCGACGACCAGGGTCCCGTGTTCGCTCTGGATCTCACCCTTGAACTTGCCCTCGATCAGTACCGAGTTCTCGAAGCGCAGCGTGCCTTCGATGTCCACGTCGGGGCCGAGGTAGGCGGTGATCGCTTCGTCCGCCTGGTTGTTCTTCCGTGACGGCGCGGGCGCCGTGGTCGGATTCGGCGAATTCATGGGTCCCGTTCGCTCCTTGTTGTTGCCGAACATCTTCCCTCCTTGGGGCGTTCACCGAGTACGCACGACCGGTCCGGCGCCGGTCGACCCGAGACGGAGCAACGACGGGTCCGAGTGGCCCCGTCGTCGATTCATGTCTCGGAAGTAATTGCGCGAAAATGAGTTGCGTGACCAGCTAGTGGTCGGTCCCGGCCCCGCGAACGCGGCGGGGTGCAACGAGACTGGTCGCGCCGGCGGAATCAGGGCCAGTAGAGGATCCGGCCGCAGGTCTCGCAGGCGATCACCTTGCCCTTGTTCACCGAGCTGGTGAACACGTGGGGCACGTTGGTGAAGCAACCCGTGCAGGCACTGCTGATCACCGGCATCACGGCCTTCCCGGTGCGTTTGCGCAGGCGACGGTACTTGTTGAGCATCGCCGGTTGGATCTTCGCCTCGAGGTCCTTCTGTGCCGCGTGCAGCTCGTCGATGCCCTCGACCGGAAATCCCATCTCTTCGAGGACTGCGCGCTGGTCGGGATTCTCGGCCTCGGCGATCATGTCCTCGAGGTCCTGCAGCGCGACCAGGAGCTGGGCCTGGTTGGCGGTCTGGTCGGTGGCGCTCATCAGCTGGCCTCCCGGAGCACGGTGGTGAGGGTGTCGAAGTCCTCGGCCTCCATCAGCCCGTTGCACACCTCGTCGCGGCGGACGAGCTCGGCGATCTTGCCGAGCGCCTGCAGGTAGTAGTTCCCCGTGTCCTGGGGCGGAGCCAGGATCAGGAAGAACAGATGCGTGGGCTTGCCGTCCTCACTGTCGAAGTCGACTCCCTCGTGGCTGCGGGCCACGAGGATCGTGAGCTTCTTCACGGCGAGCGATCGGCCGTGCGGGAAGGCCACGCCCTTCGAGAGAGCGGTACTGCCGAGCTGCTCGCGATTCTGCAGCATCTGGAGGATGGTGGGAGCGTCGTTGACCTCGGAGCCGGTCACGACGGCCTCGGTCAGCGTGCGCAGAGCGTCGTCCTTGGACTCGGCAGCGAAGTCGGGAACGAAGCGCTCGGCGCTCATGTGTCGGACGAGTTCGTCGATCGTCATGCAAGACCCCGGAATATCTCGAAGCGGGGGCGCGGCACTCTCCCGACCGGGATCGTCGGCGGACGTTCGGTCGCGCACCACGGGAATACGGCGGTGACGGGTCGTTCCGTCGTAGCAAAACTAGTCACGGGCCGACCACGGGACAACGGGGCAAAATGGCAGAGCGGCACGAAAGCACGGTGACGCGACACGGTCTGGTGGTCCAGCACGGTGCGAATCGGAACCTGGTGCTGGAGGACGGGGGAGATCCTCTCGACTCCGCGGCGCTCTGGGGCTGCACCCTTCGGGGCCGGCTCCGGCGCGGGCGTCGGGAGCGGGTCCGCCCGGTGGTGATCGGAGACCGCGTCGAATTCGAGACCGCCGGCGAGGGCCAGGGGTCGGTGACGGGGACGGGCGTGATCACCGCGATCGATCCACGGCGGAACCAGGTCAGCCGGCCACAGCCCTCGGGCGGTTCGCACCGCCGCCTCGAACAGGTCGTGGTGGCGAACCTCGACCGGCTGTGGGTGGTGGCCTCGCTGGCGCAACCGCCGCTGAACCTGCGCTTCGTCGACCGGATCCTGGCCGCCGCGGCGCTCCAGGGCGTGGACGGCGGGCTGGTACTGAACAAGGTCGATCTCGACGAGGCCCCCGATCCGGAGCCGCTGCGGGCGGTGTACGAGGCCCTGGAGGTCCCGGTGCTGCTCTGCTCGGCCACGACCGCGCACGGAATGGAACCCCTGGCCGACGCCCTGCACGGTCGGATCTCGGCCCTGGTCGGACTCAGTGGCGTGGGCAAGACCAGCCTGCTCCGGGCCGTCCAACCGGGCCTGGAGCTCCGCGTGGGAAGCGTCGGCGAGCGCCACGGGCACGGCCGCCACACGACGACCAGCAGCCGACTGTTCTGGCTGCCCGGGTGCGAGGGCTGGGTGGCCGATACGCCGGGGATGCGCGAGTTCGGGCTGTGGGGTACCGTCCGCCGGGAACTCGAACACGGATTCGTCGAGATCGCGGCAGCGGCGGTCGATTGCCGCTTCCGCGATTGCTTGCACCAGGGTGAACCGGGCTGCGCGGTGCGCGAGGCCGTGGACGCGGGCCGGATCGATCCCGGCCGCTACGCCAGCTACCGCGCCCTGCTCGAGGAGTTGCCGGCCCGAGACGATCCCTGGCGGTAGCCCCCAGGCCCCCGGGCGTGCACGAGTCGCCAGAAGCGCGTGGCCTCGTCGAACTCGTGGAGAGCCCGGTCCAGGGGAAGGATCCCCGTACGGGGACTCCAGCGCGTGTCCCGCTCGGCCAGCCACGACAGGTGGAACCAGCCGTGGCGGGCGCCGGTGCGTTCGGCGGTCTTCTCGAGCGCCTCGTAGGTCACACCGGGCGCACCGGTGCACACCAGGGCGAACAGACAGCCACGCAGGATCCAGCGCGTCACGGAGGCCTCGAGGGCACGGGGAAGGATCTGTTCGCCCGGCCGTGGGCCGGGGCGGCGGGGACGACGTCGGTTGCGTAGCATGGATCGTTCCCGGCGTCGGGCCGGGGGACGAAAGGCACGGGGACGTGGGCCGGATCAACCGCAGACGCGATCGCTGGACCAAACGCGCGCTCGAAACGCTGCTGCGACCCTGGCTGCGGCGCCCGAAGGTCGACCTCGACACGATCCGCGCCGCCGGCCCGCGACGGATCGTGATCGTGCGTCAGCACAACCAGATGGGCGACATGCTCTGCGCCACCCCCGCCGTTCGGGCGATCCGGCGGGCCTTTCCGGAGGCGCGGACCATGCTCGTGACCGCTCCGATCAACGACGGCGTGGTGCGGGGCAATCCCGATCTCGACGAGGTCCTGCTCTTCGACAAGGTCGCCGTGCGGTCCTCGTGGACGGCACTGCGCGACTTCGTGCGCGCGCTGCGCGGTTTCGGAGCCGACCTGGCCTTCGTCCTGAACTCGGTCAGCTTCAGTGGGACGTCCGCCGCCCTGGCCCACCTGAGTGGAGCCCGATTCGTCGTCGGCGGCGACAGCACGCCCTTCGGCTGGTCGTTCTCGCGGTGGCTCTACTCGCTCGAGATGCCCTCCGAACCCGACGTGGTGGGTCACGCCATCGACCACGGTCTGCGACCGCTCCGGGCGATCGGGATCGACGCTCCCGACCGGCTGCCGGTCATGGTTCCCGGTCCCGAAGCCGACGCCGAGGCGGCGCGCTTCCTCGAAGGGATCGGCCCGGCTCCCTGGGCGGCGGTGCACCCCGGGGCCGGCAAGGACGAGAACCGCTGGCCGGCGGAGTTCTTCGCCCGCGCGATCGAGGCGCTCGAGGAGTGGGGAGCGACGGTCTACCTGGTCGAGGGACCGGCCGACGCCCCGGCCACACGATCGACGCTCGAGGCCCTCGGTTCGGACCGCCCGGTCCTGCGCGGGGTTTCCCTGCGCACCGTGGGGGCCGCGCTCGCCCGGAGCCATCTCGCGCTGGTCAACGACACGGGGGTCATGCACGTGGCCGGTGCCGTCGGCGTTCCGGCGCTCGCCCTGTTCGGCCCGACGCCGCGGGAGTCCTGGGAACCCCCGTCGCCCGAACTCGAGGCACTGCAGAGCCCCGACGGACACATGGCGTCGCTCACGCCGGACGTGGTGTTGCCCCGCCTGCAGGCCTCCTGGGAACGAGGAAGGCGCCGGCACGCGGGCGCCGGCGCCTGATTCGAAGGCCTGCCGTCGGAATCAGACCCCTTCGGGGTCGTCGCTCGGGACCGGATGGTCGGGACCGCTCTCCGGGCTCGTGTCGTCGTCGACGGCTGGCACTGGGCCGGGGGTGATTCCACCCGCGAAGCGGTCCAGGTAGTGACGGGCCCGCTCGTTGCCGGGGTCGACCTCGACCGCTCGGCTCCAGGCGTCGACGGCCTTCTCCGTCTCGTCGAGCTTCTGGAAGGCGTTGCCGAGGTTCGTGTAGGCCGCGCTCGTGTCGTGCTCGTGGCCGATCGCTTCCTTGTACATCTCGATCGCGGCCTCGAAGTTCTCCTGCAGGTAGAGCACGTAGCCCAGGTTGTTGTAGCTCGCGCCCAGGTCCGGATTCAGTTCGATCGCCGTCTCGAAGGCCACCGTGGCCTCTTCGTGCCGGTCCAGCTCGGTGAGGCACAGGCCCAGGTTGTTGAAGGCCTCGGCGAAGACCTGATCGAACTCCACGGCCTGTTCGAACAAGCGCAGCGCTCCGTCGTAGTCGCCGGAGTGGTAGCGGCTCACGCCGGAGTTGTTGATCCGGCGGGCCTGGTCGCGGCGACGCTCGATCTCCAGATCGTCGGCCCGTTTCTTCTCACGTTCGAAGAGGTCGAGCATCTCGCCGTGGTTGCGCTCGAGTCGTCGGCCCAGTTCGCCGACCTCCCGGCTCTCGCGCTCGAGCACCTCCATGCGTTCGTCCTGTCCGCGGGCCCACGCGTCGAGCCGCGTACCCGATTCCTCGCGCCATGCGTCCAGCGAGGACTCGATGGTGTCGAAGCGCTTCTCGATGGAGGTCTGACTCAGTCCCAGCCCCTCGGCCAGGTCGGACACCACGCCCCGCTGACCGCGGGTGACCTCGCCCTTCGCGGTCTCGACGCGCTCGCCCAGGTCCTCGAAGTGCCGGTCGCTCTGCGATCGGGAGTCGTCGATCGCCTCGTGCAGCGAGCGGTTCGCACCCTGCACCTCCTCGCGGATCTCGTCGCGGGAGTCGGCGATGCGCTGATGGGTGGCGTCGCGCGACTCCTCGACGGCTCCGAGCAGACGGTCGACGCGCTCGGTGATCGCGTCGAGGCCGTCGCGCAGCGAGCCCATGTCGTCGCGCAGTTCCTCCTGCGCGGCATCGGCGTGCTCGCGCAGGGCGTGGGCGCGGGCGTCGATCCGTTCGCCGATCTTCTGGTCGAGCGAAGCGATCGCCTCGGTGAGTTGCTGGCGCCCGGTCTCGAACTCCTCGCGCAGCCCGCGGTCGAGTTCGTCGAGTCGGGCACCGAGGCGGTCCTCGAGTCGGCCCACGTGCTGCTGCACGGTGCGACCGGTCTGTTCCAGGTGGGTGTCGAGGCCTTCGGCGATGGCCTGACGCAGGCCGTGCTCCTGGGTCGCCGCGTCGTCCTTCGCCCGGTCGACGGAGTCCTCCAGGGCCTTCTGCGCGGTGCCGGCCACGTCCTCGAAGCGTTCCAACCCGTTGCGCTGGGTCTCGTCGAGTGCCTCGCGGGCGGCCTCGAGATCGCGCGCGAATCCCTCGCGGACCACGTCGAGGCGTTCGCTCAGCTGCTGGGCCATCTGGTCGGTGGCGCTCGCGAGCTTCTCGAGCGCGCCCATGATCAGATGGACCTGCTCTCCGCCGTCGGACCCCGGGTCACTCCCGTCGCCGTCTCCGGGGATGCGTGCCGCCCGTGCCGCGTCGAGGGTGGTCTGCGCCGCGATGGCGACGTCGGTCTCGTGGTTCTCGTTCTCGTGCTTCGAATCGGTCATGGCTGCTCCTCGACAGTCGGCATCACAGGGAACTGACCCGGGTGAGGACGGCCCGGCGGGTTCCGGCGACGTCCTCGAGGTACTGACCGTAGGTGCGCTTCACGCGGGGTGTGGCGCGGGACGCGAAGGTCTCGTCGTCCAGCAATTGCTCCAGGCGGGCCGTCGCGGCCGCCGGGCGTCCGAGGCGTTCCTCACACTCGGAGAGGTGGAACAGGAGTTCGCGGCCGGGTTCGTCGTCGCCGGCCATGGACGCGGCCGCCGACAGGACGGCCTCCGCCCGGTCGGCGCGGTTCATGGCGAGGTGGGCGCGGCCCAGGAGGACGGCGCGGCGGACCTTCCATTCGTCGGTCGCGGGCGTGCGGCCCAGCACCGCGGGCACCTGCGAGGCGTGGCCGTGCTCCAGGAGGCGTGCGGCGTACTCCAGTGCGACGTGGGCCGCATCGGGGCGCGCGCGATGACGTTCCTCGAGAGCCCGGAGTTCGCCGTCGACCCGGCGTTCGGTCCATGCCGCGAAGCGTTGGTAGGCGGCGCGGCGCTCCGGTTCGTCGCGGACCTGTTCCAGGAGGACGCGGCGACTGTCGTCGGTGTCGCCGTTCTCGTGCAGCACCGCCGCCAGCTCCGTCCAGATCGGGTGGCCGGAGCCCGGGCCCGTGTTCTCGGCGGACTCGGTCAGAGCGCGGATCGCGTCGTCGGCGCGACCCTGGATCTTCAACGATCGGGCGTACACCGCCGCCAGCTCGGGATCGGAGATCACGCGGGCCCGGTGGGCTCCGAGACGTTCGGAGATCTCGTGTTGCTGCCAGTCGACGAGGGACCGGGGGTCGGGCAGTCCGTGGAGTGCCTCGTCGACGCGACCGGCGGCGAGCAGCAGGTCGTGCAGGACGAGTCGGGTCCCGGGATGCTCGGGCTCGTCGTCGAGCACCGCGCGGGTCACCTCGACGGCACGGTCGACGTCGAAGCCGGGCAGATCCATCGCCGCGCGCATGCGCTCGACGGCCGCGTCGTGGCTGCCCTGTTCGCCCAGGCGTGCGGCCAGCGCCAGCGACAGGTCCGCGTCGTCGGGCAGGCGGCGGTGGAACTCGTGCAGCATCTCGACGCGTTCGTCGAGCCCGAAGGCGGCGTCGCCGCTGGCGTCGGCCACGGTCCGGGCCGCGGCCTCGGGCGCGTCGTGCTGGGCCAGCACGCGCCCCATGCACAGCACGGGAAGCAGTCGATCGGGGAAGCTCTCGCGGAGCTTGCGGAATTCGGACAGGACGATCTCGAAGCGGGCCGGATCGCGGGCATCGAGACGCACGAGGATCTCGCAGGCCCGTTCGACGTCTCCGGTGCGGCGCGCCGCATGGGCACCCACCACGAGCAGATCGACGGGCCCGTCGTTGCGGTCGAGTTCCTCTTGGAGTTCGCCCAGAACGCGATCGGAAAGGTCCGGATCCATGCGCAGGGCCTCGTCGAGCAGGCGCGCCGCTCCGCCGTGGTCAGCCTGGTCGAGCTGGAAGTGGGCCATCCGGACCAGATGCACTCCGCGGATCCCGGGCCGCGACGTGATCTTGTGGATCTGCTCGCCCACCGGGGCCCCGAGCGACTCGTCGAGGCGCACGGCACCGAGGTAGCCGTCGATCGCCCGGTCCATGTCGCCGGCGCGGGCCGCGGCCTGGCCGAGCATCAGATGGGCGATCGGACTCGCGGGATGCGTGCGCAGGACGTCGTCGAGGATCGCGACCGCACGCTCGGCGGGAATCCGGCCACTCACCATCTGCTTCTGCACGAACTGCAGGGTCTCGCTCAGGCGACCCTGTTCGAGCAGGGTCCGGGCCTGCAGTTCGAGGAAGGGGCCGGTGCGTTCGGGCGGGAGCTCCTCGAGTGCCTGCCGGCACACCTCCCCGAGCTGATCGAAGCGACCGGCCGCGAAGAGGGACTCGGCGAAGGAGCGCCACAGCTGCGGCCCCTGCTCCGGGGTGGCCTTCCCACGCAGGGTCTCGAAGCGGCGGGTGAGCTCCTCGGCACGCGAAGGGTCGGCGGCCAGGACGCGCGACAGGGTGGTGGCGGCGTTCTCCACGTCGTCGAGGTCGGAGTAGAGTTCGGCGCGGGCCATCAGCAGGTCGGGTTGCTCGGTGTCGCGTTCCAGGGC
>DATFKK010000073.1 GCA_035268685.1 Candidatus Krumholzibacteriia bacterium
CCCCGGTTTCCGTTCGGGCGTCGACAGCCTCCGCGCGCAGGTCTACCTGATGCAGGAGGAAGACCAGAAGCGGAAGCCCTACGACTCGATCCCCGAGGACCAGACCCTCGACATGATCATCGGCGACACCGTGGTGTGGAACGCCTTCGGGGATCCCGACACCGATCCCGGCGCCACCGACCGCCTGATCGCCTATCTCACCGGCACCGACGGCACCGGCAACACGGAACTCGACGAGTACGTCACCTTCAGCCCCCGTCGGATCGGCAACACGCTCACCGTGGAGGCGGTGGACTTCGTCCCCGAGACCACCACGCAGAACGAGGAGCTGCTGATCACGATCGAACCGGGATTCCCTCCCGGTGAGGGTCCCCCGAATCCGATCTTCCAGGTCTTCGCCGACCTCTCCCCGCTCGGCGGCGACCGCGCGGTGCGCATGAACGACGACGGCACCAATGGCGACGTCACCGCCGGGGACGGCGTGTTCACCACGACGTGGACGGTGCCGGCCACGCAGTTCGCCGGCCAGGTCGACATCGTGGTGCGCACGCTCGAGCTGACCACGGCCCAGGAGGTCTTCACCAGCGGTTCGGTCGAGGTGATCGGGGACCCCGAACTGGTCCCCCTGATCTCCCTCGAGGACGCCGCGGGTGACGATCACGGCCCGAACCAGCCGGACGAGGACTTCCTGTTCTACGAAGCGCCCACGAACGGTGTGTTCTTCGATGGAGTCTTCGACCTGCGCCAGCTCGACGTCTTCGACCTGGGCGACCAGCTGCTCTTCCAGGTCACGCTGGGCGACCTCACCGATCCGGCCGAGACCAGCGCCGCCGACTGGGGTGCCACCTACCCCAGCAACATCAACTGCCCCGAGGGCCAGCGCACCGACCTGAACCTGCAGAACGTGGTGATCCTGCTCGACACCAAGGACGGCGTGAACATCGGGTCGACCGAGATCCCCGAGAACCGCCACGCCGACATCGCACCGCAGGACGCATGGGAGTACGCCATGGTCTTCGATGGTTGGTGGAAGGGCATGGTACGCAGCAACGGCACCTCGAACGCCGGTGGCTGGAACATCCTGGCGGCCGACGAGCAGTTCTTCTTCTGCGCCAGCGCACGCACGAACACCATCACCGGCTTCGTGAGCAAGGACGTCTTCGAACCCGAGGAACTCGACGAGATCCTCACCTGGGACCTGATCGTCATGCTCAGCGGCCACGACGGCGACAGCAACGACGACAACTGGGGCGGCGTGCGCTGGGTGAACGACGACGTGAGCGAGTGGCAGTTCGGTGGCGGCCGCAACAGTGAGGACGGCCGCGAGCGCGATCCTAACATCATCGATCTGATGGCCCTGTCGGGTCTCACGCGCCCCGGTGCCGAGACACGCAAGCCGGAAGGTCGCCCCCAGGAACAGCAGATGAACTACCTCACGCCCGAGGCGCGGGCCCGCTTCGCACGCGAGGAGCGCGTGGCCTCGGTGCAGCTCGAAGCCACGGCCTTCCGTGACGAAGAACCGCCCCGGGTCGAGATCGTCGGCGCAGCCTTCGAGCGCGCCGTGGTGCCCAAGGCAGTGCTCCAGGACGGCCCGGTGGTCGTACGCGCGGACATCACGGACGATTCGGGAATCGAGAACGCCCGCATGTTCTGGTGGGCCCCCGGCGAATCACCAGCGCAGCGTCGTGAGGTGCCCATGGGCAAGCTCCGGGGTGACCTCGACCCGGCCAGTACCGAATTCGCCGGCGACATCCCCTGGCGCGACGTCGCCGAGGCCACCGACACGGGAGAACTCGACGATCCCGACGACCTGGCTTCCATGGTCCGCTACATCAACGTGACCATCGAGGCCACCGACATCGCCGGCAATTCGACGGTGCCGGCTGCCGACACCGAGGAAGAGCAGTTCGCCGCTCCCTTCGTGGTCGAACTGCCGGTGAACGCCGTCACCGAGATCCGCTACGAGGACCTGCTCGCCGGCAACGATCCCGTGATCACGATCGACCTGAACGAGGGTTCGCAGTGGCAGATCGAACGCTCGGTGCTCGAACAGGCACTGCCCGACTCGACGGCGCGATTGGACCTGGTGCTGAAGACGGTGCCGGTCGAGGAGGTCGACCGAGCGTTCCGGACCGCCGACAACGAGACCGTCCTCGGGCCCGACAATCGCTTCCTCGGGATCGCCCGCCATCTAGAACTCGAGGTGGTCCAGGGTGTTTCGCGGCGGCTGATCCGGGAACTTCCCGAGAACAGCCGGCTCAGCATCCACTTCCCGCGCTACCTGCAGGGCGACGAGCACCCCGGCGAATTGTCGCTCTTCCGGCGTGAGGAGATCGATCCCGAGACCGATCGCTGGATCCTGGTGAGCGGTCACGGCGAGACCGACGGCAGCACGGTCACCATCCTCACCAAGCGCCTGGGCGCCTTCGCCGGCTTCACCGCGCCGGTCGAGATCGACCCCGAGCGCTACGTGACCGGCCTGGTCGTGACCCCGAACCCCTTCACCCCCAACGGCGACGGCCTCTACGACGAGGTCGACATCAGCTACGTGCTGCCCGAGGCCACCAACTGGGCCGTGGTCGAGATCTTCGACATCCAGGGCGAGCGGGTGCGCGTGCTGCAGAAGTTCCGACCGGACGACGTGATCAACCGCACCCTGAGCCTGACCTGGGACGGCCGCGACGAGACCGGGCGGCTGGTCCCCATGGGCATCTACGTGGTCCGCGTCGAGGTCGAGAACAAGAACGAGGTCCGCGTCGAGCGGGCGACCCGAGCCGTGGCGGTCGTGCGATGACGAAGAAGATCCTGACGACGATGGCAGCAGCGGCGCTGCTCCTGCTGCTCGACGGACAACCCGCCCGCGCCCAGTTCTACGACTCCGAGGTCGGGGCGCGGGGCATGGCCCTGGGCGGCGCCTTCGTGGCCGTCGACGGCGATCCGACGAGCCTGTTCTGGAACGCCTCGGCGATCCTCTCCGATCGCCGGATCCAGGTGACGGGCATGCGCACGCGCCTGTTCGACGGCCTCGACGGTGTGCAGGAGGACTTCGTCGGCCTGACCGCCCAGGTCACCGACGACGTGGGCATCGGCTTCGGCTGGACCCGCGTGGCTCTCGAGGACGTGTACACCGAGGACGTCCTGAACGCGTCGGCCGCCTATCGGGTGAGCGAGCACCTGCAGGTCGGAGCCACCCTGCTGTTCTTCGGCGCCGACGCTCCCGGGCTGGAGGTCCTGGCCGATCCGGCCTACGGCGGCAGCCAGTGGGAACCGTCGGTGAGCGTGGGAGCACTCTATCGGTGGTCGGACGTGCTGCAGTTCGGCGCGAGTTTCGAGAACCTGCTGCGTCCCACCATGTCGCTGCTGGGCGACGAGGAGGACGTCGATCCGATCGGTGGGCGCCGCCGCGTCGGTTTCGCCTACAAGGTGCAGGGGGTGGTGTGGATCACCGGCGAGTTCCGCCACCACGACTTCCCGGACTACTACAACCGCGACTGGACGCTGCACGCGGGCGCCGAGTCCTGGTTCAACGACGTGCTGGCGCTTCGCGTGGGCATCGACGCCGGCGACCTGACCGCCGGCGCCGGACTGCAAGTCGACCGGATCCGTTTCGACGGCGGACTGGTCACGAACGAGCGTCTGGGCAACACCTTCCGCGCCGCCGTCACCCTCGGCTATTAGCCGGGCCAGGAGGAGCACCGTGATCCGACCACGCCAATGCAGCCCGCGCTCGCCCCGCCAGCTCTGGGGGCTCGGCCTCGTGCTGGGCCTCCTGACCGGGACGACCTCCCCGGCGGAGGCGGCGACCGAGCTGCAGGGCTACTACGAGTCGAACTTCACCGGTAACCGGGCCGACGAGACCTGGCAGGTGGACCGGCCGCGCCACTTCTTCGAGTTGCGACTGCTGTCCGCCCCGTGGGCCGGCACCGAAGCCTTCATCAAGACCTTTGCGGAATCGAACCGCTTCGCGAATCGTGACGACGTCAGCCGGCACGAGCCGCGTTTGTTCTTCGCCGAGGCGCACGTCAAGCTGCGCAGTGATCACACCGAACTACTGTTCACGTCGAAGCAGAACCGCTTCTGGTTCAGCCAGCCCCTCTTGCAGGTGATCGACGGAAACAAACTCGGTGGATCGCGCGCGATCCGCCTCGACTTCTGGGACGCCTACGGCTTCCAGGGTCTGGCCTACTACGGCGACCAGACGACCACCGATTTCGGCAACGACGCCGACGACTTCGTCGTCACCCGGATCACGCGTCCGTCGCTCGACCGGCGGGTGCGCTTCGGCGCCACCTTCGGCCGACTGGACTTCGGCAGCTCGACGTCGGAGTACGACATGACGGCTGCCGCCGACGTCGAGCTGGCGCTCGGCGAACTGATCCCCGGTGTCGATCGGCTCGGCCGGACGACACTGGTGGTCGAAGCCGGCCGCAATCTCTCCGGCGGGCTCGGCGACGGCGAGGACCTCAACGCGGTCGAGGGCGAGCTCCGCGACGTGCGCATCCAGAACCTCACGTTGAAGTTCAACGGCTGGTACCGTGAGCGCAACGCCTTCACCGGTCGGCTGAGTTCACGGGGCGGCTTCGACGACCGCAAGGGAACCTTCCTCGAGGCCTACTATCGGCTCCCGCGCAAGCAGCTCGACCTGCGCTACACCTACCTGTACGAGCGCGGGATCGAAGAGCGCTTCTTCGGCGGCACCGGCAACGACCTGTTCTCGCAGGACGCACACGCCCTCGAACTCTACGCCGAGCTCAAGGGCGGTTTCTCGGCCTGGGTCAAGTACCGCCACGACGAGAACAACGCACGGACCGAGTTCCAGGACCGGGACGACATCGTGTTCGAGCTGCAGGGGCAGAACAAGTTGATCTCGGTGCGCCCGCAGGTCCGCTTCCGCGACATCGGGCTCCCCTTCGGCGTGCAGGGCTACGGCATGGAGATCAACTTCAACGCCACCGACAACTGGAAGTTCTTCTCGCGTTTCCTGAACGCCGAGGAGAACACCGAATCGCGGCGCACGATCTTCGTGTCGGCGCAGTACCGCGGATTCCAGGACGCGGAATTCTTCGTCGAGTACGGAGACGGGGGTCGCAGCGACCGCCTCACCGAGAACGACGGCTTCATCAGCGAAGGGCCGTCCGCCGTCGACCAGGATTCCGAACGCCGGGTCCAGATCATCTTCAAGTACTGGTTCTAGTCGTGGAGGCCCTCTCGATGCGTACGCTTCCGATCCTGACCCTCGTCCTGCTCCTCGCCGGTGCGCCGGCCGTCGCCGGTCTGGCCACGACCGAGACGGGGATCGAGTTCAGCTACACCGATCCCACCGCTGCCTCGGTCTCGTTGGCGGGCGAATTCAACGGGTGGGACCCGAACGCCACCCCCATGACCCACGACGGAACCGGCACCTGGAAGGTCGTCGTCCCGCTCGATCCCGGTCGCTACGAGTACAAGTACGTGGTGAACGGCGGAACATGGATGGCCGACCCGGACAACCCGGTCACCGGCGGCGACTACGGTAATTCGATCGTCGAGGTCGGCCCGGACGGTTCGCTGGTCACCACCACCGCCGCCGCGCCGCCCGCCCAGCCCTCGGGCACGGCGACGCGGTCGAACACCCCGATGAACACGCGCGTGGTGATCGGCGGCTTCTTCCGCATGCTCATGGAGTCGACCGACGACCAGATGACCGACGAGCGCCTGCGGATCGATCGTCCGCAGGACCAGTTCAACCTCGACGTCACCGCGAACCTGAACGAGTCGATCTGGGGCTCGGCTCGCCTACAGGTCCGCACCGACACCGGCGACTTCAACCAGGTCGGTGCGGAGCTCTACCAGGCCCAGGCCAACTTCCAGGCCGAGGACTTCATCGCCAAGGCCTTCTACAACGAGGAGATCTACCGCACCGAGGATCCCTTCGGGCTCTTCGACGGCGGCGACCTGCGCGGCACCATGGAGATCGAGCACCGACCCTTCGGCCAGGGCCGCCAGGGCGTCACGCTCGGCCTGTCGCCCTTCGGCACCCAGCTCTCGCTGATGTACGCCGACACCTACGACGAGGACATCTTCGGCCCCGAAGACCGGAACCGGGACACGGCGACCGACGTGCTCGGTGGACGATGGACCGCCGACGTCGGCGGCGGCCGGGTGGGTCTGAGCTACCGCGGCACCTTCAGCGACTGGTGGGTCAACATGGACGCCACCGGCAACACCACGCCCGACAACGTGCAGGACTTCCTCGACAATCGCGTCGAGGCCCCGGCCGAGGGCGACGACTGGTTCGAGCTGGGCAATGAGGAACACTTCGGTGCCGTCGACGTGGCCTGGCCGCTCCCCTACGACCTCACGGCTACCGGCGGCTTCGGCTACGGCTGGTACCAGGCCAACTGGGACGTCTTCAACAAGGGTGACATCCAGGGCAGCGGACAGACCAACGGCGAGGTCGACCTGGGCATCGGCAACGAGGCCCACTACCGGGGCCTGCTCGGCCTGCAGTACGACCAGCCCGACTACACCGTGGGCGTGCGGCAGGAGCTGTACTACGGCCTGGGCATGGACGCGAACGAGCGATCGGCCGTCTACCGCACCCAGCCGTCGAGCATGATCGAGGACGTCGACCGCTTCGCCCTGAACGGAGTCACCCAGCCCTTCGTCAACCCGAACAACAACGACGACCTGAACGTCCTGCTGCTCGGCCCGACGCCGGAGCGCACCACCTGGCGCACGCACGTGCACGGGTCCTACCGGTGGCAGGACTTCACCTTCTCGCTGGACTTCACACGGACCCACGACGACCTGCAGTACGCCGATTTCTTCCCCGATCCCTCCGACCCGGAGACGATCCTGGAGTTCGACCTCGAACGCTACGAGTTCCGGACCCAGCCCACGGTCAGCTACCGGCCCTTCGAGCACGACCGCCACCACGTGACCCTGCAGGCCGAGGTGATGGAGTACTCGAACCCCGACGAGCTGCAGTTCGCCGGCCGGCAGTCGCTGGAGCGGCAGGCGGGCGTGCAGACCGGCGTGGGCCACCTGATGAAGATCGAATCGACCGAGATCGTCCTCAACGGTCGTCTGCCACTGGAACCGACCCTGGAGTACCCCCTCGACCTGCGCTTCGACCTACGCTTCGTGGACTACCGTGGAGACGGTGAGGAGGTCACGCTGACCTCGACCGACGGAATCGCGCTGGCCACCGCCACCGACACCGACGACTTCTTCAACCCCTTCGCGTCGCTGGTGTTCATCCCGACCGACAACGTCGAGATCGAGCTCGGATACGGAGTCGACCCGCGCTTCTACGACGTGGTGAGCCCACAGGGCTGGGACAACGGCCGCTACCGCTTCCGCGAGAACTACTTGCGGACCGCCGGGGTCGATCCTTTCCATCCATTGGCGCACATCGCGGCCGAGCACGTGCTGGAGGATCGCACCCAGTTCGTCGTGAACGCGCTGCTGCGCTTCTGATGCACCGCCCCTCCGAGGAGATCGCCATGACGATTCCCCGCTTCCTGCCCACCCTGGCGATCCGCACCGCCCTGGTGGCCCTGCTCGCGGTGCTCGGCTCCGGCTGCGCGGTCCTGAACTTCGTCGAGGACCGCCTGCCGCCGCCCGAACCCACCGAGAACGGGATCCGCTTCTACTACAAGGCCCCGGCCGCCCGGCAGGTGAACGTGGCCGGCGAATTCAACAACTGGCTCGGAACGGCCGACAGCCGGCTCGACCCGAACCTCGACGCCATGCGCGACCCCGACGACGACGGGATCTGGGAGATCACCCTGCCCCTGCCGCCGGGCCGCTACCAGTACAAGTACCTGGTCGACCAGGTCGACTGGCAGGAGGACCCGGGCAACCCCGAGGTCGTCGATGACGGCTTCGGAGGGAAGAACTCGATCCTCGTGGTGCCGTCGGACGTCGACTACGAGTACGACGAGGCCTACGTCTCGTATTCGCTCGGGACCAGCGCGCGCCTGAAGGTCGAACGCGAGCACACCTTCGACCTCGAGGGCTACGAGGACGCCGGCGCGGTCTACGTGACGGGTTCGTTCGCCGACTGGGACCCACAGGCCGTCCCCATGGTGAAGGGCGACGACGGCGTCTGGCGCGCGACCACGAAGCTCCCCGCCGGTAAACACCTGTACAAATTCGTGGTCGACGGCAACTGGATCACCGACCCCGGCGCCGAGAGGACCGTCGACGACGGCTACGGCGGAGAGAACGCGGTGATCGAGATCGAAGGCTGAGCGCCACCGCGGTGGCGCTGCCCGGGAGTGCGACTCCCCGGTCACGGAAGTGGCCGGGGAGTTCTTCTATCCGCCGCCCAGACCGGTTAGAATCCGGCGGTCATGAAGCTCAACGTCCGCACCGCCGCCCTTCTCGCTTGCGTCGCTCTCGCCCTGTCCGCCTGCGGACCCTCGCGCGACGACCCGAACCGGCTGACCATCTGGGAGCAGATGGATCCCGCCGAACAGGAGTTGCTCCGCGAGCACCTCGATCGCTTCGAGGAAGAGCATCCGGGCCTGCGCGTGGACGCCGTGCACTTCGAGACCGACAACCTGCGCTCGAACTTCCAGACCGCCGCGCTGGCCGGCACCGGCCCCGACCTGATCTACGGACCGGCCGACGGAGTGGGCCCGTACAGCATCATGGGCCTGATCTGGCCCCTCGACGCGCCCGAACTGGGCATCCCGGCCGATACCCTCGGCCTCTACCTCGAGAACGCGAAGCCGAAGGTCGACGGCCGTGTCTACCGTCTCGCCGATCAGGTCGGCAACCACCTCACACTGGTGCGCAATGCCGCGCTCGTGCCCGAGGCGCCGGTCGACACCGACGCCCTGATCCGCATCGCCCGCGAGAACACCGTCGACACCGACGGCGACGGGCGCGTGGACCGCTACGGGCTGGTTTTCAACCTGGCCGAGCCCTTCTGGCTGATTCCCTGGCTGGGTGCCTACGGCGGCTGGGTGATGGACGAGAACGCCAACCCGACCCTGGACACGCCGGCCATGCGCAAGGCCCTGACCTTCGTGCGCCGGCTCGTGGACGAGGGCGTGATCCCACCGAGCTGCGACTACCCGCTCAGCGACACGCTGTTCAAGCAGGGCAAGGCGGCCATGATCATCAACGGCCCGTGGTCGTGGCAGTCCTACCGGGACGCGGGCGTCGACGTCGAGCTGAGCGTGATTCCCCGGATCGCCGGCACCGACGACTACCCGACACCGTCGACGGCCAGCAAGGGCTACGCGCTGAACATCCACACGCCCGAACCGCGCCTCGACCTCGCGGTCGAACTGCTGCTGTACCTGACCAGCGCGCCGGTCGTGGGCAACCTGAGCGCCGAGATCGGCACTCTGCCCAGCCGGCTGGACGTGGGCGAGTGGCCGCGCATCGCCAACGATCCGCTGCTGAAGGCCAGCTGGGAGCAGCTGCGAAAGGGGCGGCCCATGCCCGTGGTGCCCGAGATGCGTGCCCTGTGGGACGTCATGCGCCCCGGCTTGCAGCGCGTCGTCAGCGGATCGGCGACTCCCGACGAGGCCGCACGCGAGATGCAGGAGGACGCCGTGCGGAAGATCGAGGAGATGAAGCTGTGAACCGACGGGCCGCGATCGCTCTGTTCCTGGTGCCGTCGGCCCTGGTCATGGGCCTGATCGTCGTCTGGCCCTTCATCTACAACCTGTGGCTGTCGACGACGAACCTCGGCCTGTACACGATCAAGCACGGCCCGGACTTCGTCGGCCTGGCCCAGTACATCCGCCTGTTCGGCGAGCCCGATCTCTACAACTACCTGCTGCGCACGCTGATCTGGACGGGCGTGAACGTGGTCTTCCACGTCGTGCTCGGTGTGGGCTTCGCGCTGTTGCTGAACAAGCCCTTCCAGGGCCGGGCGATCTACCGCGGGCTGCTGATCCTGCCATGGGCGCTGCCGCAGTACATCGCGGCCCTGAGCTGGCGCGGGATGTTCAACTACGAGTACGGGCAGATCAATCTGATGCTGTCGAAGATCGGGGTCGGGGCAGTCCCGTGGTTGAGCACCGAGGTCGGCGCCTTCAGTGCGGCCCTGATCACCAACATCTGGCTGGGCTTCCCCTTCATGATGGTCGTGGCCCTGGGTGGTCTGCAGAGCATCCCGAAGGAGATGTACGAGGCGGCAGACATCGACGGCGCCGGCAACTGGTGGCGCTTTCGCCACATCACCGTGCCACTGCTGCGTCCGGTGATGATGCCGGCGGTGGTGCTCGGAACGATCTGGACCTTCAACAACCTGAACGTGATCTGGCTGGTGACCAACCACGGCGAGCCGGCCGACAGCAGCCACATCCTCGTGACCTACGTCTACAAGGCCGCCTTCGTGTACTACCGCTACGGCTATGCGGCGGCCTTCGGCGTGCTGATCTTCCTGATCCTGCTGCTGTTGACGTGGGTCAACTACCGACAGAGCGACAAGCCGGCCTACACCTAGGGATTCCGGGAGGCGACCGTGAAGAAGTTCCGTTGGCACCTCGTGATGATCGTGATCGTGTTGATCTCGATCTATCCCGTGCTGCAGATCTTCTCGATCAGCCTGCGGCCCAGCGACCAGCTCTACTCGACCAGCCTGGCCTTGATCCCGGAGGGTGCGAGTCTCGAGAGCTTCCGCACCATCCTGTTCGAGAAGCCCTTCCTGCGGTGGCTGGCCAACAGCCTCCTGGTGGCGCTGTCGACGGCAATTCTCGGGGTCACGCTGGCCTCCACCGCCGCCTACGCCCTGAGTCGCTTCCGGGTCCCGGGGCACAAGGGGATCCTGTTCGGCGTGCTCACGACGCAGATGTTCCCGGCCACCATGCTCCTGCTGCCCATGTACCTGCTCATGCGCAATCTGGGCCTGGTGAACTCGTTGATCGGGGTGGTCCTGGCCTACACCGCCACCGCGCTGCCCTTCTGCATCTGGACCATGAAGGGCTACTACGACACCATCCCACGCTCGCTCGAAGAAGCCGCCCTGATCGACGGCATGACCGAGATCGGAGCCTTCTGGCGCGTGACCCTGCCCCTGTCGGCCCCGGCGCTGGTGATCACCTTCCTGTTCAGCTTCCTCGCCGGCTGGAGCGAGTTCATCGTGGCGCGAACACTGATCGTCAGCCAGGAGCTGAACACGCTGCCGCTCGGGCTGGAGAGCCTGGCGACCACCTTCCAGACCGAATGGGCCAACTATGCCGCCGGATCCCTCCTGGTCGCGCTCCCGGTGGTGGCCCTGTTCATCGGCCTGAGCAAGTTCCTGGTGGAAGGCCTGACGCACGGCGGAGTGAAGGGCTGATACCTTCGCCAATCTTTCGCCAGCTCGGTGACGTCGTTCCGTCGCCCGTGGAGCCGAATGGTTTCGCGCCGGGCCCCTGGGGATCGGGCCGGGTCTTGTGGTAGAATTACGACTCGTGTCGTCGCCCCCGCAGCTCGTTCTCGACACCATGCCGCGGCAACCGCCAGCCCTCGACAGGCCACGGATCCACGCGCCGCGCGTGCCGAAACACGGGCCCTCCGGGCTCGACGACGCCGATGCCCTTCTCTCGACGGAAACAAAACCCTCGTTCTCCGCAGAGGTCGAGCGCGCGTGGACCCCGACATGCCACGACCCGCTGCCGGGAGGAAGAATGAAGCTTGCGTACCAGACCCACCGCGTGACCGCGGCGAGCGTGCTGGCACTCTTCGTGGTGCTGCTCGCATCGCCCTCGATCGCTGCGGTCCCCCAGACCATCGTCGTCGACGGCGTGAACGACTTCGACGCCGCGAACCTGCTCGAGGACGACGGCGGCGACACCGAGGAGTCCAACTTCTGCGGCGACGACCCCGAGGTCGACACCCCGATGGACATCAAGGAGGTGTACGTCACCAACGACGCCAACAACCTCTACATCGGCTTCGTCTACGACCGCGAGTGCTTCTCGAGCCCGCAGGTCAACCTGGGCATGGCCTTCAGCTACGGCGATCCCGCCGACGGTGGCACCACCGACCCGTTCTCGCGGCGCATCGCCTGGAACACCATCGCCGACAAGCCCGACAACTACGTCTACGCCGTGCTCGACGGCTTCAACTACGAGGTCTTCTACCAGTGGAACGGCACCGGCTGGGACGTGGTCCAGGACGGCTCCGACGGCCTGGGCATGGCCAACGACGTGGGATTCGAGGAGATCTCGATCCCGCTGAGCTGGTTCAGCAACGGCCAGGCCGGCCTGAGCGGCGGCCAGAACCTCAAGATCGAGCTGTGGATGACCCAGGACGGCACCAGCAAGCCGCCCCTGGACGCGCTGGCCAGTGACGACGTCCAGACCTCCACACCGAGCGGCACGACCTTCGACGTGTCGACCGACGTCGAGATGACCGCCTACCTCGACTACACCGTGATCGACGTGGTCGACAACGAGGCTCCGCTGCTGACCGGTGTCTCGCTCGTCGACGGCGCGGCCGGTACCTACCGGCTGACCTACAACGAGCCGGTGGAGCAGGCCTCCGCCGAGGCCCTGATCAACTATTCGATCGGCGGCGTGAACCCCATCAGTGCCACCCGGACCTCGAACAGCGTCGTCGAAGTCGTCTTCGACTCCGGCGACGGCGCCACCGCGGGCAGCGCCACCAACCTGCAGCTCGACATCAACGGCGTGCAGGACCCCTCGGGGAACACCCTGAACGGATCCTTCGACGTCGCCGTCAAGGAGCTGGTGTTCGAGGGACTGTTCGGACCCTTCCTGCAGAACAACGCCACCGGCCCCGACGACTTCTTCACCGTCGAGGGCAGCCGGTCGCCCCTGGACTTCATCCTGGCCGAGGGCGACGACGAGATGGCGTTGTTCGACGCCGAGAACGACGTCTACCGCCTGCCCGTGTCCTTCGCGTTCTACGTCGGCCCGAGCGGCGGCACGCCGGTGACCTCGAGCATCGCGCTCGAGTGGAAGTTCGGCTTCAACGGGGTCCAGTTCGAGAGCCGCTCGAACCGCGAAGCCATCATCGCGGTCGGTGACGAGGGCTCGCGCGTGATCTCGCGCTTCTGGGACGACCTCGACCCGAGCCAGTTCACCACCACCGACATCGACGTGATCTTCAGCGTCGACATGAACGCCCTCGACATCCAGGCCGGTGACACCGTCGAGCTGGCCGGCAACGTCCTGCCGCTGAGCTTCGACTCGCCGTACACGCCGCTGCTGGACGACGGCGCGGGTCAGGACGCCACCGCGGGCGACGGGATCTACACGACCGTCGTCACCTTCCCGGCCGGCAGCCTGAAGAACGTCAACTACAAGTACGTGTTCAACGCGAACTTCGAGTGCTTCGGGCAGGGCGACCGCACGGTCTTCCTGAACGACGAGGAGTTCGACACCATCGGCGGGACCAACGGCCCGATCGTTCTCCCGGTGGCCACCTACGATCGTTGCACAGTCGTCGCCGGGGACACCGAGGTCGTCTTCGCGGTCGACATCACCGGTTCGGGCTACGACGTCGATCCGCCGTTGAATTTCGACGTGCTCGTGGCCGGCAACGTCGCTCCGTTGAGCTTCGACCTGAACGGCGTCGAGGCAGCACCGGTGGCCATGTTCGACGACGGCGTCGCTCCCGACGACACGGCGGGCGACCTGATCTACACCACGTCGGTGGTCTTCCCCGACAGCAGCAACCGCTTCCTCGAGTACAAGTACGTGGTCGGCGATGAGTTCGAGGGCCAGGGCCTGCCCAACCGCAACGTGGTCCTGAGTGACGAGTTCGACGCCTCGGGCAACCCCCAGGTGCTCGGTGTGGACGAGCTGAACTTCACGGTTCCCACGAACGTCGACACGCCCGTGCGTCCCGAGCGCATGGCCGTGAAGGCGGTGCCGAACCCCTTCAACCCGCAGACCAGCATCGTGTTCGAGATGCCGAGCCGGGCCGACGTCACGGTCGAGATCTTCGACAGCCGCGGCCGGCTGGTGCGCACCCTCTACCAGGGCGTACTGGGCGCCGGTCAGCAATCGCGGACCTGGGACGGCCGCGGGGACAGCGGCCAGCTCGTGGCCAGCGGGGTCTACTTCGCCCGCGTCGTGGGCGGCGGCTACGCGGCCAGCACGCGGCTCGTGCTCGTGAAGTAGCGAGCGATCCGACACTCGTGTCGTGCGAAGGGCGGGCCCCGGAGGGGGCCCGCTCTTCTGTGTGGTGGCACCTCGTCCTGGTCTTGCCCTTTCGGGATTCGACCCCGTATCGTGATGCACGCGGGCCCGACGTCCTTCGTCCCCCCTACGCGGGCAGGTACCCGTCTTGGCACACGCGCAACGCCGACCTGCGGCCCTGAAGCACGCTCTGGCCGTCGCGTTGTCGGTCTGGGTCGTCGGCTGCGACGACACGAGCCACGTGGTCGAACCCGACGGCACGGACGACCCGTCCGACTGCGCACCCACCCTGCACGCGCCGGACGCAATCGAGACCGGGGCACCGGCGCTCTTCGAGCTGATCCTGGGGGCGGACCACGGCGACGACGTCGACGTCACCTGGTCGATCACCGGACCCGCCGACATATCCCTGGACGCATCACCCGATACGGGCCGCACGCGGTGGGTCGAGGTCGAGTTCACCGTCGGCGGCAGCTACACCGTGCATGCGGCGGTCGACGCCGGCTCGACCTGCGGCCCGAAGTCGACCCGGACCTCGGTCGAGGTCACCGTGGCCGGCTGCGGGGTCGCGACCAGCTTCGAGTCGCGGGCCTACGTCGGGCGGCCCCGGTCGTTCCGCATCCTGCCGGAGGATCGGTGGGCCTTCGCGTCGAGCTCGACTCCGATGGACCCGGAGTTGCGGGTCCTGGAGACGCCGCCCGGCGGTGGAGTGATCGTCGACCAGCGCGACACGGGCATCTCGCGCACCTCGTGGACCGTTCGCTTCGACACGGCCGGGCGCTACGTGCTCGAGATCGTCCTCGAGGATGCCGTCTCCGACGACGACATCGCGTGTCGGACGTGGACCCGGAGTTTCGAGGTCGAGGTCGTGGGACCGCCGACGGAGAGCATTCCCCTCGGAGTGGTCCCCCTCGCGGCGGCCGCCACTGGTCCGCCGGCGGTCGTGTCCGGCATCGCCGCGGTCACGACCTTCGGCACGCACACGGCGGTGCTGGTCCCCACCGGACGCGGCACCGATTCGGTCGACGTGTTCGACGGCGAGCCCATCGAGGGACTCCGCCGCGTCGAGCCGTCGCCCCTCGCAGCGCCTCCCGTACGATCCGTCGTGCTCGGCCGTGCCACTCGCGACGTCCCGCTCCGGCTCTACGAGATCGGCCCCACGCGGGGCAGGACCTACGAGTGGGAGGCGGGGGCGTGGTCCGACGCACCGACGTCCCCTCCGTACCTGGACGGTGTGCGCGAACTCGTCACGCCCACCCCCGCGCCCTGGCCCTACGACACGGCACGTCGTGGCCCGCCCCCGCCCCTCTACCTGGACGGCGACCTCGCACTGATCGTGACCGCGAACGGACAGGTGCACGCCCTACGCTGGTACTCCTCCCAGGACTTCGGTGGACTCGAACAGAAGTTGCGCTTCGACGTCCTCTCGAGTCCCGATCCGACCGCACCCCTCGTCGGTGCCGCGATGCTCGACACCTACGACCTCGTCCTCGCGGTGACCGGTGGCGAGAACGGTCGCATTCTGCTGGCGCGCGGCGTCGATGCATCGATCACCGTGGAGGACCTGGGACCGGCCGGTGTCGACCCCCGCGCG
>DATFKK010000074.1 GCA_035268685.1 Candidatus Krumholzibacteriia bacterium
CCTCGTAGTGCTCACCCGTCACCGCGGCCAGCCCGGCCTCTCGGTGCCGACCGGCCGCGTCCCGCAACGTCGACCGCCGTGGATCGTCGTCCGACAGCCCCGCCACGATCCCCTCGAGCATCCACGCGCGGCTCAGGTTCAGTCCGTCGAGATGCGCGAGCTTACCGTCGGACCGGTCGCTCACGATCGCGACGGGCAGCCAGGCCGCATCGACCCCGTCGGCCGGAATGCCCGGAAGGAAGGCATCGAGCCACGCCGCGAAGGCCCACGGATCGAGCACGCGACGCATCAGGTCGGCCTCGGCCAGACACGGCGACAGGAAGTCCTGACCCGACGGCTCGTAGGCCAGGTTGCACACGGTGTCGTCGGCGTGGAAGGCGAGTGCCTTCCTGCGCACCAACTCGCGAAGATCGTCGTCGCTGGCTTCCACGGCCCAGTCGTGCACCAGTCCGAGTGCGAAGGCGGTCTGGCTGTGCTCACCGGTACGGATGGCATAGGTCAGCTTCGGCAACCAGTCGCGGAACCGTTGCGCCGCTTCCTGCTCGAGTGGCTCCAGGGTCCGCGCCCAGCGTTGCGCGTCGGCGTCGTCCCACGCACGCAGTTCGTTCGCCAACTGCAGCAGCCACGCCAGACCGTAGGGACGTTCGAAGCTGGCGCGTCCTTCTCCGCGCAGATAGGCGACTTCGGCCTCGATGTTCGACGGGGTCAGGCTCCGCTCCAGCGCCGAACGGGCGGGCGCGGCGAAGTCGGCGTCGGGATACCGATGCGCCGCCCGTGCCAGCAGCCAGTGCCCGTGCACCGAACTGTGCCAGTCGTAGCAGCCGTAGAAGGCGGGCGTGAGCTCGTGCGGCTCGCCAACGTCGTCGGGGCCGTTCATCACGTGGGCGATCTTGTTCGGGTATTCCTGGTGCACGCAGTCCAGGGCCAGCGCGACGAAACGCTCGACCGAGGCGGCGTCGAACGAAGGCGTCGCGCTCATGGCCGGAACGGACAGGACGAGGAGAAGGGTCGTGACGGTACGGAACACATCGGGCCCACTTTCGCGGCGGAAGTCGAGAGACGACCGGACCCTCATCATCGAGGGCCACGGCGCGAATGACAACCGCGACGCCGCCTTGTGCCGTTCCCACCGCGTCGATACACTCCCCCCTCACCGTCCCGTTCCCTTCTCCGGAGCCGCGCGCACCATGGCTCGCGAGAGCACCCCCCACGCCGGTGTCGAGGCCGTCGCGCTCGGCGCGGGCAGCACCTCCGGCTTCGCCGGCCTGGCGCCCGAGATCCAGGACCAGATGTACCGCCGTCTCGGTGGCATGGGCCTGGTCTACGCCGGCGGGTGGGCGGCGAACTTCCTCTTCCACCGCGCCGTCCACCTGGGGAAGACGCTTCCCGTCTACCAATCCGTGATGGACGCGGTCACGGTGGCGTGCATCGTCGCCGGTCTCGCCGTGTGGTACGTCTGCCGCCGCCGCGTCGTGCCGGCCCGCGTCTTCCCGGACTTCGCCGTGGGTTTCCAGATCCTCGGTGGACTGGGCATCTTCTCCACGGTCTTCCTCTGGTTGGATCACGGAACGCGCTTCGTGCAGCGCGTGGCCGAAGCCATGGGCGTCGACCCCGCCCAGGCCGGTGAGCTGGTCGTCGCGCCGATCAACGAGGTCGGCCTGCGGCTGCTCTACACCGACGGCGTGACCTGGGTCGGGGTGTGGTTGCTGGTCTTCCCGCTCATGGTGCCCATGCCCATGGTGCGCACCGTCGTGGCCACGCTCGCCACGGCGTCGATGGTTCCCGTCGTCTTGATCGCCGCCATGTGGATCCAGGGCGTTCCCGAGGCGATCGAACCCTGGGCCTGGCCCTACGTCGTCGACGCCACGGTGCCCACCTTCATCTGCGCTGGCATCGCGATCTTCGGATCACGTGTGGTGTACTCCCTCGCGCGCGACCTCTCCAAGGCGCGCCGCATGGGCAACTACCAGTTGGTCGAGAAGATCGGAACCGGGGGCATGGGCGAGGTGTGGCGGGCCGAGCACCGCATGCTCGCCCGGCCGGCGGCGATCAAGCTGATCCGGCCGGAGGTCCTGGGCGTCGATCGCGGATCGTCGCAGGTCGCGCGCAGGCGCTTCGAACGCGAGGTACACCTGACGAGTCAGCTGCACGACCCCCACACGATCACCATCTTCGACTACGGCCAGACCCCCGACGGAACCCTCTACTACGTCATGGAACTGCTCGAGGGGATCAACCTCGACGCCTTCGTACGGCGCTTCGGTCCGGCCCCACCCGCGCGCGTGATCGCCTGGCTGCGGCAGGCCTGCGCCTCGCTCGAGGAGGCCCACGCGCTCGGCCTGATCCACCGCGACGTCAAACCCGCCAACCTCTACACCTGCCGCTACGGCCTGCGGACCGACTTCCTCAAGGTGCTCGATTTCGGTCTGGTGAAGCAACGAACCCCCGTGACCGGCGACGTCACCCGCATGACCGTCGAGCACCAGGCGATCGGCACGCCGGCCTACATGCCCCCCGAGCTCGCGATGGGATCCGAGGCGGATCCCCGCAGTGACGTGTACGCCCTCGGCTGTGTCGCCTACTGGCTGCTGACCGGGCAGACGGTGTTCGAGGGATCGGCCATGGAGCAGGCCGTGGCCCACGCGCGTGACGAACCGGTGCGGCCGTCGGCGCGCTTCGAACTCGACGTGCCGGACGACCTGGAGTCGGTGATCGTGGGGTGTCTGGCGAAGGCCCCCGACCGGCGGCCGGCCAGCGCACGCGACCTCGCGCGGCGGCTGGCGGCGTGCGCCGATGCCGGACGCTGGTCGGACGACGACGCCACCGGATGGTGGGACACGCATCTGCCGGAGGTCGGGGCGGTACCCGCGGGATGAGAACGCTCAGCGCCCCGCCCGGTGAACCGCCTCCACGGCCAGGCCGGCCAGACGCTGCTCCAGCTCCGGCACGAAGACTTCGGCTCCCACGTCCGTGTTGACCTGGAAGGCCACGGCCACCCCGTGGTCGCGGTGGAAGCGCATGCTCGTCACGGTTCCCGGGATCCATCCCGCGTGCCCACAGGTCGGTCCGAACGCACCTCCTTCGTGGAAGGCGACGCCGAGTGCGTAGCCCGATGCAGCCCCGACCGAAGGCTCCGGAGCGGTGACGGCCGGCCGGGTCGGCCCCTCGGTGAAGGCCCAGTGCGCCCACACGGCGAGATCACGGGCCGTGCTGGCGAGGCCGCCGGCGGCGCCTTCGATCGCCGGATCCCAGACCATCATCCCCCGCGCGTCGAGTGTGCGCCGCGGGAGACCGAAGGGGTCGTCCGCCGCCACGTGACCGCAGGCCAGCCCCGGTAGATCGCGTCGATCGGACGGTCGCGTCGACGTCAGGCCGAGAGGCGCGACGAAACGCTCCAGCACGAGTTCGTCCAGGGAACGACCGGCGCCCGCTTCGATCACGAGTCCGGCCAGCAGGTAGCCGGTGTCGGAATACGCGAAGCCTTCACCGGGCGCGAAGAGCGGCTCCCGGTCGAGCACGAGCCCGATCCACCGCTCGGCCGAGACGTCGGCCGACGGGTCGCCCCACTCGCGCGCGAAGATTTCCCGGAAGGCTTCGTCGTGCACGTGGTCGACCACGCCCGACGTGTGGTCGAGCAGATGGCGCAGCGTGATCGTCGCGTGGTTCGGCAGACGCTCGAACCACGGGCGATCGGCGAGCCATCGGGCGACCGGCTCGTCGAGGTCGACCACGCCCTCGTCGGCGAGAGAGACCGCGGTGGCCGCGACGAAGGTCTTGCCCACACTCGCGGCGAGCATCGGCGTGTCGGGGCGCATCGCGATCCCGCGCTCGACGTCCGCGAATCCACTCGCTGCCGTGTGCACCGATCCGTCGGGGAGAACGACGGCGGCCGTGATCCCCGGCAGGTCGTACTCGGCGCGCACCTCGCCGAGCGTTCGCGTCATTTCGTCGTCGATCATGGGGTTCGCGACCGCGCGCGGGGCCACGACCGCCACACCCACCGCGACCACGAGCAGCGCGGTGGCCGCGGGCACCCGGCGGGACCAACGGATGCGTCCCGCGTGCATCGACGGGCCGCAGGTGAGCACGATCGCCACCGCCGCCACGATCCAGGCCACCGTGAAGAACACCTCACCGCGCTCGGTGAGGGCGATCAGCTCTCCCGAAAGGTTCACCATGGCGTGCAGCACGACCATGATCAGGATGCTGCGCCGCGTGTTGATGTAGATCCACGACACGACCATGCTCAGCGCGACCACGCCCACGAAGAACAACAGCGCCTCGAGCGTGAAGAACCCCATCGAGGCATGGTAGGTGCCCGGAACGAAGAAGGCCGGCAGGTGCCACACCGACCACACCACGCCGAGGATCACACTGGCTCCCACCGCGCCGTGGCGTTCCATGAGTCGATCCTGCGCGTAGCCACGCCAGCCCATCTCCTCGAAGAACGGCACCAGGCTGATGATCCACAGCGACAGGATCTGCGTCGCCGGGTCGGCGAGGAACGCACCCGCCGCTTCGCCCCAGGATGGTCCGGCGCCGCCGAGCAGCCCGTCGAACGCACCCGATGCGATCTGCAGTCCGAAGGGAATCGCGACGACGGCGACCACCCACGGCCAGGTGAGGCGACGGACGTCGATCACGCGCCGCCAGAAGTCGCGGCGTTGCTCGCGGGTCCGGGTTCGTTGCGTGAAGTAGATGCCGGCGACACCCGGGCCGATCATCGCGCCCAGCAACAGGGCTCCGGAGAGTGCCGGTCGGTCTGACAGGTCGAAGACGATCAGGACGCCGCAGAGCGCCCACGTCCACAAGAAGGTGACGGCGAAGAAGGTCCAGGGACTCGACAGGGTCGAGGAGCGGGGGCTCGGTTCGTTCATGACCGTTCTCCTGGATCGCGATCCGACTGCGATCCGTCGTGGGGGTCGTCCTCGGCCGTCCTCGACAACCAGGCGAAGGAACCGGCCGGGGCGTTCAACAGGGTTTCGGCGAGGTCGGGAAACGCCAGCGATCGGCGCTCGATGGCGGTGCGATCCCAGGGGTAGACCCCGTCGTCGGTGAGGAACTGGACACCGGCGAGCAACAGCTCGGCGGCTTCGAGCGGGTGTTCGGTGCGGAAAACACCCTCACTGCAGCCCTGGGCGATGAGTTCGCCGAAGGGTGGGGCCATCTTCTCGACGAGCACCGCCAGCAGGCGCGTGTGGAGACGGACGTTGTCTTCGGAGTGCAGGTGTTCGGTGTTCCGGGTCTCCTCGTCGGTCCGGTGACCAGGAGCGAAGAAGGCCTCGATCTTCACGATGGCGTCTCCGTCGATCTCTTCCACGATCCGGACGCGGCGCTGGACGTAGTCGTCGGCCAGTTGGTCGACGACCGCCTCCATCAACGCCCCCTTCGACGGGAAGTAGTGGTAGATGGTGCCCTTGGCGATCTCGAGCGCCTTCATGACGTCGGTCGTCGACGTACGCTCGTAGCCCTTGTCGAGGAACAACCGGGTGGCGGTCGCCACGATCTCCCGGCGACGGATCTCGGGCTTCTTCACGGTGCGGGTCTTCTTCGCTGCGTTCACGACGTCGTTCCTCGACGAAGGTGGTCTAGAAGCGGTAGTCGGCCTGCACGCTCGCCGCGATCTGGTCACGCGTGACGGTGTAGGGGCTGTCGCCCGCGTCGCCGAGCAGGCGCGTGTGGACGACCACGGACGACACGCTGACGCGATCGGTGGCCACGAACCGGAGTTGTGCCGCGAGTCGGAGGTCGCGCAACCCGGCGCCGGCGGCGAAGGGTCCGTGGAGGTCATTGCTCTCCACCGCGGTGTACCACGCCCTGGCGAACTCGCCGTCCATGAACTCGAGCTGCGCCAGTGTCGCCACCTCGAACCGTTGCCCGACCGGCACCGAGATCATGTGCAGCAGCGAGAAGAGCGCGCCGTGGCGGAGCTCGTCGTCCCCACCGGCCTCGACCTCCGTCGGGTGATAGGCGGCGGCTCCTCCCACGATCCCGATCGGGGTGAGCGTTCCGAGGGTAACCGTGGTGTTCACCGCGTTCGACAGACTTGGCGAACCCGCGAGCAGTCGACGCGTCTCGTCGCCGTGCTCGATCTCGAAGCCGGCGACCGAGTAGACGTCGCTGTGGCGCTCGTCGCCCTGGTTCACGTTCAGGCCGACCAACAATCCGCGGTCGGGGTCGAACCAGGTGACGTCGACGCCCTGCAGCAGCGACGCCGACCACGACCAGGCACCTCGGCTCGACGAGGCCCGGAAGTCCAGGGTCGGGGCCACATAGGAGCGGTCCGAACCGGGGTAGACGGGCTCGGTGACGGCGGCGACGCCGAGGGACAGATCCCAGCCCTGCGCGAGCGCGGGCCGGGGGAAGAACAGGACGAAGACCAGAAGGGCAGCGATCCGAGCACCGCGTCGGGCTCTGGCGGGGGTCGTTCCGGTCATCGTGGGGGCTCCTCGGTGGGAGGGAAGGGATCCGGGACGCCAGGAAGGTAGTCATTGACCGACCGTCGGTCAATAATCTCCGCGCATCATCCCGAGGATCGCCCGAACGCCTCTCACACCAGCCCCACGACCATCGCCACCGACGCCACGACCGCTGCCGCCGTCCGGACGTGGTTCCAGACGACCCACCGCCGGAAGTAGGTCTCCCACTCGGTCTCGGCGGCCGGACCACCGGCATCGATCGCCGCCAGCCGCTCGTTCATGGGCACGTTGAAGATCCCGGTGACGAGGATCGTTCCGAGCAGGTAGAGCGCCGCGCCCACCACCAGCGGAACCGCACCGGCGATTTCGTCGATCACGACGGCGGCCACGACCAGGCCGAGGCAGAGCACCCCCGTTCCCAGGAAGACTCCCAGGAACGAGGGGTGCAGCACCGTGCGATTGATCGACTGCATCGCCTCGACCGCGGGCGCGGCGCCCAGCTCGTCGAGACCACGCATGACGAAGCTCGAGAAGGCATAGAACACCCCGGCGATCAGCCCGCAGCCGACTGCCGTCACGATCGACACGACACCCACGACGTCGGACCCGCTCATCGTGCCACCTCCGTCGACCACACGCCCGTCGACACCGTGCGTGCAACGTACTCCCGGAAGTCACGGGCAGGACGACCGAGGGCTTCCTCGACACCGTTCGTGAGCGAGGCGTTGCGGCCATCGAGAACCTCGCGGAACAGGAAGTCGAGCAGGCCCGCCGCGTTCTCGGGCACCCCGGCCCGGCCGAGTCCCTCGAGGAAGTCCTCGTGCGGGATCCGCAAGAATCGCACGTCGCGGCCCGTGGCATCGGCGATCTCGCCCACCGCTTCGGCGAAGGTCATCAGCCGCGGCCCGGTGACCTCCACCACCCGGTCGACGAGGTCGTCGGTCGTCAGCGCGGCTACCGCGACGTCGGCGATGTCGTCGGCGTCGACGAAGGGTTCGCGGACGTCGTCCACGGGAAGGGCGACCGTGCCGTCGACGATCGCGTCGAGCAGGAAGGCCTCGCTGAAGTTCTGCGCGAACCAGCTCGCGCGGACCACGGTCCAGGTCGCACCCGACGCGGCGACGATCCGCTCGCAGCGCTGGGCCTCGGCCTCGCCACGCCCCGACAACAGGACGAGCCGTTGCACGCCGGCTTCGGTCGCCAACCGCGAGAACCGCTCGATCGCCGCCGGCGCGCCCGGTACCGCCAGGTCGGGGTGGAAGGTCACGTAGGCGGAGCGCACGCCGTCGAGGGCCGGCGCCCAGGTCTGCGGATCGTCCCAGTCGAAGGGGATCGGTGCGCGGCGCGAGCCGTGGCGCACGGGGAGCCCCCGCGACGCGAGGCGCTCGACGACGCGGCGGCCGGTCTTGCCAGTGCTGCCCACGACGAGGACGGGGCGCTGCTCGTAAGGGGAAGTCGGTTCGGACGAACGGGACTGCATGGGATCGACCTTTCGGCAAGGATTCAGGGGGGCTCAATTGCTGTTCGTCCAAGCTACCGGGACATAAACGGACTATCCATGCCACTGAGTCCAACATCGATGCTCGATCATCCATTCTCCATTGCGCGATCAGGTCCGATGCCCGAGCATGGCCGGCATGGACACACCGCTGCTCCCCGACCCGCCCACCGAGGACTTCTGGGCCTCGAGCGACCCGCTGGGCGAAGTCCTCCACATGCTGCGGATGGGCGGAACCTTCTATGCCCTGTCCGAGCTGACCGCGCCGTGGGGCATGGAGATGCCGCCGCTGCCGAACACCCTGATGTTCCACGTGGTCACCGAGGGCCGCTGCTGGCTCGAGATGGACGCAGCACCGGCGCGCATGCTGCAGCCGGGCACACTCGCGCTGGTCCCGCACGGACGCGGCCACCGATTGGTGAGCGAGGCCGGAGGACCGGCCGACGATCTGTTCGCGATCCCCCGCGTGGAGCTGAGCGATCGCTACGAACTGATCCGCCACGGCGGTGGCGGCGCCCCCACCACCCTCGTGTGCGGGGCCGTGCACTTCGACGATCCCGCTGCTCGGCAGCTCATGGACCTGCTGCCACCGATGGTGTGCGTCGACGGCTGGAGCAGCGCCCAGGTCGAATGGCTGCACGGCACGCTCCGCTTCATGGCCACCGAGGCGAAGGAACTGCGACCCGGCGGCGAGACGGTGATCACGCGCCTGGCCGACGTGCTGGTGATCCAGGCCCTGCGCACGTGGATGGCGACCGACGACTCCACCGACGCCGGTTGGATCCGCGCGCTGCGCGATCCCCGGATCGGCCGGGCGATCGCATTGGTGCACCGAGATCCGGCGGAACCGTGGTCGGTCGAGTCCCTCGCCGCGGCGGTGGGGATGTCACGATCGGGATTCGCGGCACGCTTCCGCGAACTCGCGGGCGAGACGCCCATGCAGTACGTCACGCGCTGGCGGATGATGGCCGCCGTCGACTGGCTGCGCGAACCGTCGAGTTCGATCGTCGACGTGGCCGAGCGCGTGGGCTACCGCTCGGAAGCGGCGTTCAGCCGGGCCTTCAAGCGGGCGATGGGCATCGCACCGGGCGCGGTTCGAAGAGGCGCCGCGCTTCCACCGGCGTGAACGCCTCAGTCCCCGTCCTGCGAGAAGTGCCGGTACAGCCTCCAGGTCGCCACGAACGACACCGCGAAGAGCAGCGCCGGCACCACCCAGCTCCACACGAAGCCCTGCAACACGGGTTCGGCCGCCAGGGGCTGCAACTCGTTCATCGGTCGTCGTCCTCCCGGCCTCGGTCGCGCGGGCCACGCCGCCGGTAGCTCCACCAGGCCAGGCAGAGTCCGGCGAACGACGCCAGGTACGCGATGGTCATGCCGATCACCATGGCGAGTCCACGATCCACGCTCAGACCTCCTCGGCCGCGGTCGACGACCAGCGGTTGCGTTGCTCGAGCTCGCGCAGGTACGCGGCCTGCTGTTCCTCGTACTCGGCCGACACCGCGGTGAGCTTGGGATCGATCACCCACTTGATCAGCAGTCCACCGGCAATCGACAGCACCAGCGCGACCAGGCCTTCCACGCGCAGCAACAGCGTTCCGGTCACGCCGAGCATGAGCAGGGCCATGACCACCGGCGACAGGACGATCACGATCCAGTCCTCGCGGGTCCAGTCCTGCGCCTCGGCCGCGGTCCACTGCCGACGGATCAGCGGGCGGGGTCCTCGAGAGCGTGCGCGGGTCGGCTCGTCCTCGATCAGACCGCGGCGCACGGCCTCGCGGTGCACCGGGCCCCAGAACCCGAGCGGTCGCGTCATCACGTAGTAGCGCACCAGGTGGTCCATGCTCTCGGCCGGCGTGAGCAGGGTGACGGGCAGGAACACGGCCGCGCCCAGGGCGAGCAGCAGCCAGAACTGCTGGTAGTCCTCGAGCATGGGAATCACGCCGAACTCGGGCAGCACCCACACCACCAGCCAGCTCACGCCCAGGTTGGCGATCCAGCCGCCCAGGTAGCCCCAGGCGTTGAAACGCCACCAGATCACCTGCAGCACGTTCGGCAGCCACACGCCGGCCATCATCAGCCACAGCGCGAAGATCAGCCAGCTGGTGATGTCCTCCATCATCAATCCGTAGAAGAACGAGCCCACCAGCAGGACGAAGGTCGAAGCCCGGCCCACCCACACCAGCTGACGCTCGCCGGCGTCGGGCCGCAGGTAGCGCTGGAACAGATCGCGCGTGAAGTACAGCGCGCCGAGGTTGAGGTGCGACGAGATGGTCGACAGGTGGATGGCGAGGATCGCCCCGAAGAACACTCCGGCGAGCCCCGCCGGCAGCAGTTCGAAGCCCAGACGGAACCAGCCGAGTTCGTAGGACGAGGTCTCGGTGATCGCCGGCGCCATCGTGAAGAAGGCCAGGATGCCCGCCGCCCAGAATCCGTTACGGATCAGCGTGACCGCGCCGCCGGCCCACAGGCCCCAGGTGGCGTCGCGCACCGTCTTCGCGCTCTGGATCCGCTGCGCTTCGACGTACCAGTCGATGCTCGTGCCCATGCCGAAACCGCCGAGCACGGCGATCACGAGCATGGTCACGAACCACAGCGCGGGGAACTCGCCGCTGGTCCAGCCGGTGAAGGCGAAGGCGTCCAGGCGCCAGGCCTCACCCAGTTCGACGACGCGCTCGGTCACCCCGGTCGGCCCACCGGCCGCGGCCACGCCCACCAACGACACCAGGACGATCGCGAACACCGCCACGATGCCCTGCAGGAAGTCGCCCATGACCACGCCCCAGTAGCCGGCGGCGAGCGTGTAGATCGCGCAGATCACGCTGGGAACGACCAGGCCCACCCACACCGGCCAGTCGAAGGCCAGGTTGCACACCTTGCCCATGGCGATGCCCACCCAGCCGAGGATGAACATGTTCATGAACACCTGCCATCCGGCCATCCAGCCGCGCAGCATCTCCGCGCCCAGGCCTTCGAAGCGCAGGGTCTGCCACTCGGCCTGCGTGTAGGCCAGCGAACGACGGAAGATGCGCGCGCTGACGAAGGCGCCGATCGCCGTCCACGCGGTGAAGAAGGTGAACCACAGTCCACGCAGGCCGTGGCTGTAGATCACGCCGGTGATCCACATGGGCGTGTCGGTGGCGGTGTGCGTGCTGAACACGCTCGAGGCGGGCAGCCACCAGGGCAGACCGCGCCCGGCCAGGAAGAAGTCGCTCTCCGAACGCCGGGCCAGGCGGTAGAAGAAGAAGGCGCCGCCGACCATCAATAGCAGGAAGGCCACGGCCCAGAGGACATCGGCGAGCGTGAAGTCGGCCAAGGCGGCGTCCCGCGCAGGAGGAATGCAGTGTGGGCCAGTCTACGGCGTCGGCGGATCGGGCTCAACGACGGACCCTTCTGTCGCACGCACCGATCCGTTATGCTGCCCCGTCGACTTCCCTCTTCCGACGGAGCTCTCCATGACCCGCGCTGTCGCCCTTCTGCTCGCCCTCGCCCTGATCGCCCCCACCGCCGGCGCCGCCGACCGGATCACCGGCGAGCCCTTCGCCACGCGGTCCGAGGTCATGGCCCTGAACGCCATGGCGGCCACCAGCCAACCCCTGGCCACGCAGGCCGCGCTCGAGGTCATGCGCGCGGGCGGCAACGCGATCGACGCGGCGATCGCCGCGAACGCGGTGCTCGGCCTGGTCGAGCCGACCGGCAACGGAATCGGCGGCGATCTCTTCGCGATCGTCTACCACGCCGAGAGCGACGCCCTGTTCGGCCTGAACGCCAGCGGACGCTCGCCGCAGTCGCTGACCCTCGAGTGGTTCGAGGAGAACGGCCACGACTCGATCCCGCCCTACGGCCCGCTGCCGGTGACCGTGCCCGGCACCGTCGACGGCTGGTTCGAACTGCACGACCGCTTCGGTCTGCTGTCCATGGAACAGGTGCTCGCGCCGGCGATCCGCTACGCGCGCGAGGGATTCCCGGTGAGCGAACTGGTGGCCCACTACTGGAACCGCAGCGTGCCGATCCTGTCGGAGAACCCGGGCTTCACCGAGCAGATGACGGTCGACGGCCGCGCGCCGCGCGACGGCGAGATCTGGCGCAACCCCAACCTGGCGAACACGCTCGAGAAGATCGCGATCGAGGGACGTGACGTCTTCTACCGCGGCGAGATCGCGCGCACGATCGCCGACTTCATGCAGGAGAACGGCGGTTTCCTGTCGTACGAGGACTTCGCGGACCATCGCAGCGAGTGGGTCGAGCCCGTCGGCACCGACTACCGCGGCGTCACACTGTGGGAGCTGCCACCGAACACGCAGGGCATCGCCGCCAACCAGATCCTCGAGATCCTCGAGGGCTACGACCTCGCGAGCCACGGCTTCGGTAGCTACGAACACATCCACCTGTTCACCGAGGCCAAGAAGCTGGTGTTCGAGGACCGTGCGAAGTACTACGCCGATCCCGACTTCTGCGAGGCTCCGATCGAGGCGCTGGTGAGCGAGGAGTACGCGGCCGAACGGCGCGCGCTGATCGACATGGACCGCCGCGCACGGAGCTACGACGCCGGCGACCCGAAGCTCGAGGACGGCGACACCGTGTACCTGGCCACCGCCGACGGCGACGGCAACATGGTCAGCCTGATCCAGTCCAACTACCGCGGCATGGGCAGCGGCATGACCCCGCCGGGCCTGGGCTTCGTCCTGCAGGACCGCGGCGAGCTGTTCACGCTCGAAGAGGGCCACTGCAACGTGTACGAGCCCGGCAAGCGTCCCTTCCACACCATCATTCCCGCCTTCGTGACCCGCGACGACGAGCCGTGGATCGCCTTCGGCGTGATGGGTGGCGCCATGCAGCCGCAGGGCCACGCGCAGATCGTCATGAACCTCGTCGACTTCGGCATGAACCTGCAGGAGGCCGGCGACGCCCCGCGCATCCGCCATCGCGGCAGCAGCCAGCCCACCGGCGAGACCATGACCGACGGCGGCACGCTGAACCTCGAGACCGGCTTCGACTACGCGACGATCCGCGCCCTGCTCGCCGCCGGCCACGACGTGCAGTTCGCGCTGGGGCCCTACGGTGGATACCAGGCCGTGATGCGCGACCCCGAAACGGGAGTGCTGATCGGCGCGTCGGAGTCGCGGAAGGACGGACAGGCGGCGGGGTTCTAGGCTTCGGCGACGACCGACGGCCCACGGGGGAACCCTTGACGAGCGCGACCCCGGGACAGGATCATCCAAGGGCTCCCGCGGAACCCCTCACGCTCGGAGGTCCCTCTTGTCGCTCCGTCGACCGCCGGTGTTCCTCCTCTTCCCGCTGGTGCTCTGCCTCGCGCACTCCGCGGCCCGTGCCGAGGCCTGGACCCTGTCGATCCCCTCGCTCGACGGCACCTACGAATCGTGGTCCGAGACGACCGACGGACCCGTCGAGCACGTGATCGAAGTCCCCGTCGACGTCCCGGCGAGCGTGACCGTCATCCGCGGGGCGACACTGGCCGCGACGCTGCAGCGCAACGACGGGACCGTCCGCTGTTGCTTCGGTGAACCCGAACCGTGCTCCCGGAGCCCGGAGACACCCCGGGTCAGCTTCGCGATCGACACGCCCGAGGGCTGCGGCGATCGGTTCTTCTACGCCGAGAACATGTTCTTCGTCGAGGGCGAGCCCGCCGGCGAGTGGTGGTTCGGTTCGTTCCAACCGAGCGGAACCTCCGACTGCGGCGAGGGCTTCGACTACCTGCGAGAAGATCCGGTCCTCACGCTGCGGATCCGTGTCGGAGCCAATCCCTTCATCCTCGCCTGCGGCTGGTACGAACCGGCCTCGATCGACCTGACCGGGCTGACGATCAGCTTCGAAGTGGATCGTGTGGTGGACGGCGGCGCGAGCAGTTGGGGTGCGGTGAAGGCGTTGATGGGTGGGTGACGCCTCCGTGTGCGACGCGCGTCACTTCCGCACCGGAAGTCGCCACCGGGCTACCTCTCCACCACCCGATACCGCTCCAGTACCGGCACCTCGGTGTCGCGCGCGGCACACCACAACCGTCCTTCGCGATCGATCGCGTAGGGATAGCCCGGCGCGTCGACCGCGCCGCGATGGTCGAGATCTGGGCCGTACACGAAGATCCTGCGCTGCCACCGCACCGGTGCCTCGGGATCGTCGAGGTCGGCGTCCTCGGGATGCCGACGGCTTCCGTGGATGAGGATCGTGCCCGGGTGTGAGCGTGATCCGTCCCCGCGCGAGGGCCTGCGCCCAGTGCGGGAGCAGTGCGTCTGTCCAGAAGGTCGTCTCGGCGAAGGAGCGCTCGTGGGTGCCGTCGGCTCCGAGCACGTGCACGAGCTGCGGCTGGAACGGTTCGGACTCGCCGTTCATCCGCGCGTAGCTCATCACGATGCGACCGTCGGCGGCGATCGCGAGGTCGCGCATGTCCTGACTGCCGTCACCACGGGCGAGCGTGCGGATCGGCTCGCCGCCGGGGTCGACGGTCACACTGCAGATCCGTCCGAACTCGGCCTCGGTCCCGCGCGTGTCGAGGACGAGATCGCATTCGAAGGTAACGGGATCGTCCGCCCGAGCGAGAACGGGGATCGTGAGGGCGGCCAGCACGGTCAGCGCACGTCCGATCCACGACGATCGCAATCCCACTTCCGCCGCGGAAGCGACGGCCTCCGCGATCGCGTGCAGAGAGATCCAGCGTGCGGCCATGAGTCCCTTCACTGTCGTTCGGGTCGATCCGTGCGAACCTGCGAAGACGCAATCTCGGTCATTTCCCGAGCGGAGTCCACAGCCTCCGCGGCGCACGAACCCCATGCGTGACAAACGACCCGCGAACGCACATAGTCGACCCACAGGCTCCCGATCCTGCTTCGATCCGGAGGCCTGCGCCCGATGCGGTGCCCGACCCGCGCCCGTCCCCTTCCCGCCCTCGCCGGGGCCCTCGCCTTCTCCGCGGTCTTCGCCCTCGTCGCCTGCGGGGACGACTCCGGCGATTCCGGCCCGACGAACCCGACGCCCGATCCCGTCGACGTCGGGATCGAGTTCTTCTTTCCGTCGTGGGCCGACGCCACCCCGGACACGGTCGTCGAGCTGGTCCACGACGACGATCTCAGCGACAGTGAGAACGGCGACCGCCTACGCGATGCCTTCCTCGCGCTGACTCCGGGAATGCACCTGCGCATCGGCGAAGGAACCTGGGCCGTGGCCTCGCAGCTCCGGATCGACGTCGCCGCCGATGCCGACGCACCGGTGTTCGTCGAGGGCGCGGGCACCATCCCACCGCTGATCGTCCGGCCGAACACCCTGCAGAACCTGATCGACGTCGGCCTCACCGCGAGCGCCCGAGCCGTCGCGATCCGCGGCCTCGACCTCCGCGGTGGCGTCGAGGTCATCCGGCTGCACGACGCGACCGACGTCTGGGTCGACGACTGTCGCCTGAGCGCGGCCTCCGGTTCGGGGATCTCGACGGCACCCTTCCTCCACCGCCGGATCCGGGTGACGCGGTGCACGATCACCGGGCTGGGCGAGAACGGACCGGGCATCGTCCTGGGGCAGGCGGGAGGAACCGAGCGCACCGAGGAGGCCGTGATCGTCGCCAATACGATCCATGACCTGACCGGCCCGTTCTCCCGTGGAATCCTGCTGCATCCGGGCAGCACGGGTTCGGTCCGTCGCAACGTCGTGCGGAACGTCGACGGAGCCGGGATCGTGCTCTTCGGCAGTGACGATGCGGCGTCGACCGTGTGGCGGAATCGAGTCCTCGACGTGGGTGGTCCCGGAATCCAGGTCACCCGGCGGGTGGTCGTCCGGAACAACGTCGTCCTGCAGACGGCTGGTGCGGCCTTCCTGTCGAACGAGCGTATCCTTGACGGCGAGCGACGCCTGCGCCCTGGCTTCGTCGACCTGATCAACAACACCTTCGTCAGTGCGAGCGGACCAACGGCGGTCCGGCTGCAGGGCTGGATGTCGGGCGAAGCATCCGGGACCACGATGCAGGGCAACGCGATCCTCACCCGCGACGGAATCGCCCTGCGCAGTGACACACCGACCTCGGTGATCGGCCTGCTCAACGCCATCAGCGGACCCGTCGACGGGATCGACGAGGGATTCTACGTGGGCAACGGCCTCGACGACTTCGTCGCCCTGACCTGGGATCTCAGGTCGACGGACGTCATACCGGCGGCGGGTAGCGCTCTGCTCGACCAGCTCGACGACGACCTTCCCTTCGACATCGACGGTCGGGTGCGGCGCCCGCCCTACGACGCGGGCGCGGTCGAGCGCCCCTGAGGCACCCGACCGAGGTCGCACCCGCGCCCACGGAGACGACTCCCTCCGACGAGAACCGTTCCGGCCCCGCCATCCTGGGTGAACTCCCCCGTCCAGGATCGGGGCGCGCACGTGTGCGCCGAGGACACGGATCGTCAGACTGGGGAACCGTCGACGCGCCGTCCACGACGACGCGCCCATCCACGTTTCCGAGGGAGGAATTCGAAATGCTGCGTGGAATCACGATGACGACCCTGGTCACCCTTCTCGCCCTGAGCTCCGTGGCCGGCGCCGCCGAGCGCAGGGGTGAGTTGGCCCTGGGCTTCTCCAGTGCCGACGCCCCGGTCGGTGTCCGCTACTTCACGAGCGACCGCTTCGCCCTCGACGTCGGCCTGGGCTTCGAGTCCACGGACGTCGTGGTCGACGGCACCGGCGACACCGATACCGCGACCAACTTCTTCGTCGAGGGTGGCGCCACCTACATCCTCTACGACTACCTCGACAGCTACTTCTTCGTGCGCCCGGCGATCATGTTCGCCAGCTTCGACGATCTGGCACCCACGGGGCTCGAGAGCCGGTTCCGCGGAGAA
The DNA here is from genome assembly GCA_035268685.1 of Candidatus Krumholzibacteriia bacterium. Taxonomy (NCBI): domain Bacteria; phylum Candidatus Krumholzibacteriota; class Candidatus Krumholzibacteriia; species Candidatus Krumholzibacteriia bacterium. The sequence goes on from DATFKK010000074.1 coordinate 16,743, forward strand.
CTGAACCTCGGCGCCGAGGTTCGCCTGGCCGACCACTTCGGCTTGACCTTCGAGCACGGAATCGCCGTCCAGTCCGATTCGCCCCAGGACGACGGCGACAGTCTGACCACCATCGAGACCCTGGGTCAGAACGCGACCCGGGCGGGGGTCTGGTTCACCTTCTAGACGCGTCCGGTGTCGTGCGCCCGCGGTTTCCGGCCCGGGCGCACGACCGTCACTGCATCGATCGCGGCCCCACCACGTAGAACAGGACCGAGAACACGTGGCATGCACTGCCGGCCAGCACGAACAGGTGCCACACGGCGTGGTGGTACTTCAGGGAATGCCACTGGTAGAAGATCACGCCGAGCGTGTAGAAGGCCCCGCCGGCGCCGAGCAGGACGAGCCCACCGGTCGGCAGGGATCCCAGCAGGGGTTCGATGGCGACGACGATCATCCAGCCCATGATCAGGTACAGTGCGAGCTGGATCTTCCGTCCACGTCCCTGGAACACCGCCTCGAGCACGATCCCGACCACGGCCACCCCCCACACCACCCCGAAGATCGACCAGCCCCACCCGGTGGGCATCTTCACCAGCATGTAGGGCGTGTACGTCCCCGCGATCAGCAGGAAGATCGCCGAGTGGTCGAGCACTTCGAACACGCGCTTGGCCCGGCCGCGGGGCAGCGCGTGGTAGAGGGTCGACACGGCGTAGAGCAACACCAGCGTCGCTCCGTAGACGCTCGCCGCCACCACCGCGATGGGCGTGGCGAAGCGCACGGCGAAGACGATCAGCAGCACCTGGGCGGCGATGCCGAGCAACAGACCGACACCGTGGGTGATGCTGTGGGCGATCTCCTCGGCAACGGTGTAACGGTCGGCTTCGCGCATCGGTCCTCGCCGCGAGGGCCCGACTCGCCACTGGCGAGCCCGGTCAAGATCATGATCAAATGGCCCGGAACGACGCCCGGAACCCACGGAAGGCCGGCAGTGTAACCGGTCCGAGCGCGATCGCGTAGACCGCAACGGTTCGTGCTATCCTCGCCGACCTTCGTCGAAGCAACCGTCCGATTCCACCCCGGAGTCCCTTCCATGCACCGAATCCTGAACCAGCGCCGCACGGTGGCCCGGCTGACCGCCGTCGTCCTCGGCACCCTGCTGTGGAGCGTCGCCGCTCCCGCCCTCGCCGACGAGCCGACTCCGCCGGAGGCCGACCGCCGCCCGCACGAGATCACGATCCACGGCGACACGCGCGTCGACCCCTACTATTGGCTGCGCGGCCGCGAGGATCCCGAGGTGATCGACTACCTCGAGGCCGAGAACGAGTACGCCGAAGAGGTGATGGCCCACACCGAGGACCTGCAGGAGGAGCTGTTCGACGAGATCGTCGGCCGCCTCGATCCCGACGACTCGTCCGTGCCCTACGAGCTGAACGGCTACTGGTACTACACGCGCTACGAGGAGGGGAAGGACTACCCCGTCTACTGCCGCAAGAAGGGCAACCTCGACGCGCCCGAGGAGGTCATGGTCGACGCCAACGCGCTGGCCGAGGGCCACTCGTACTTCGCCCTGCGCGGCCTGACCGTGAGCAGCGACAACCAGATGATCGCCTACGCGGTCGACACCGTGGGCCGGCGCGAGTACACGGTGCACTTCGAAGACCTCGAGACCGGCGAGGTCCTCGACCAGACGATCGAGGACGTCACCCCGAACATCGTGTGGGCCGAGGACGCGCGTGTGCTCTTCTACGCCGCCAAGGATCCGCAGACCCTGCGCTCCTACCAGATCTGGCGCCACGACGTCGAGCGCGACGACGAGGACACGCTCGTCCACGAAGAGACCGACGACATCTTCTCGTGCTACGTCACCAAGACGAAGTCGCGCGAGTACCTGGTGATCGGCTCGTCGCACACCCTGACCTCCGAGCACCGGATCCTGTCCGCCGACGAGCCCTACGGCGACTGGACGGTCTTCGAGCCCCGCGACCGGGGTCACGAGTACTCGATCGACCACGCCGCCGGCCGCTGGGTGATCCGCACCAACTGGGACGCGCACAACTTCCGGCTGATGGAGGTCGCGGGCGACGACACGGGCCGCGAGAACTGGACCGATGTGATCGCCCACCGCGACGACACCCTTGTCGAGCAGTTCGAGCTCTTCTCGGACTTCCTCGTGGTGCGCGAGCGCCGCGGCGGCCTGCCGCACATCGTAGTCCATCCCGACGAGGGCGAGGCCTACTCGATCGAGTTCGCCGACCCCACCTACGCGGCCTGGATCACCACCAACCCCGAGGTCGACACGCACACGCTGCGCTACGTCTACACGTCGATGACCACGCCGTCGACGACCTACGACTACGACATGCGCGCGCGCACGCAGGAGCTGAAGAAGCGCACGAAGGTGCTCGGGGACTTCGATCCCGACGACTACCAGAGCCGCTACCTGTGGGCCGAGGCCCGCGACGGCACGCGGGTGCCGATCTCGCTGGTCTACCGCAAGGACCTGCTCGACCGCGGCGAGAACCCGCTCCTGCTGTACGGCTACGGCTCCTACGGCTCGAGCATGTCGGCCACGTTCTCGAGCTCGCGCCTCAGCCTGCTCGACCGCGGCTTCGTGTGGGCCATCGCCCACATCCGCGGGGGCGAGGAACTCGGCCGCGAGTGGTACGAGGACGGCAAGCTGCTCAACAAGATGAACACCTTCACCGACTTCATCGACTGTGGCCGCTACCTCGCCGAGGAGGACTGGGGCGACCCCGATCGTCTGTACGCCTGGGGCGGCAGCGCCGGCGGACTGCTCATGGGTGCGGCCGTCAACATGGCCCCGGCTCTGTTCGACGGCGTGATCGCATCGGTGCCCTTCGTCGACGTGGTCACCACCATGCTCGACGAGACGATTCCGCTCACGACCTTCGAGTACGACGAGTGGGGCAACCCGAACGATCCGGTCTACTACGAGTACATGTTGAGCTACTCGCCCTACGACCAGGTCGAGCCCCAGGAGTACCCGCACCTGCTGGTCGCCGCCGGTCTGCACGACAGCCAGGTGCAGTACTGGGAGCCGGCCAAGTGGGTGGCCAAGCTGCGCGCCACGAAGACCGACCACAATCGCCTGCTCCTGTACACGAACATGGAAGCGGGCCACGGCGGCGCCTCGGGCCGCCTGTCGCGGCAGAAGGAGACGGCGCGCAACTACGCCTTCCTGCTCGATCTGGCCGGGGTGGCCGACCGCGCACCCGCCAGCTCGATGTACTGAGCGCGTGCGATCCACGGCGGAGGACGAATCACCTCCGCCGTGGATTCCGCGGTTCAGGGGTGCAGGGCGAAGTAGGCGTCCTGGATCCGGCGAGTGATCGGCCCGACCCGGCCGTCACCCACGGGCCGCCCGTCGATCATGGTCACCGGCATGATCTCGGTGGTGGTCCCCATCACGAAGGCCTCGTCGACGCGGGGGAACTCGTCGACGGCCACCGCCCGCTCCTCGACCGGGATGCCGAGCTCACCGCACAGCCGCAGCACGACCTCGCGGGTCACGCTCGGCAGGATGCGCTTGCCCGAGGGATGCGTCCGCAACACCCCGTCGCGCACGAAGGCCACGGTGGTGTGCGATCCCTCGGTGACCACGCCGTCGTGCACGAAGATCGCCTCGCGCGCGCCCGCACGACGCGCGTCCTCGCTCGCGAGCACGTTGGCCAGCAGGGCGATGGTCTTGACGTCACAGCGGCCCCAGCGCTGGTCCTCGAACGTGGCCGCAGCCGCTCCGTCCCGCCAGGCATCGATCGGCGGATCGAAGTACCGGGCCCGGGCGTACACCGTGGGCGGCGTCGAGGCGTCGGGGAAGACGTGCGTGCGCGGCGCCACCCCGCGCGTGACCTGGACGTAGATGCTCGACGGTGAGCCCTCGAGCCCGTTGCGACGGATCAACTCGGGAAGGACCTCGCCCAGGGCGTCGACGTCGACCCCGCGCAGGCGGATCTCGTCGAGGCTCGCACGCAGACGTTGCAGGTGTCGGTCGAGTTCGAAGAGGACCCCGATGCCGCCATCGGGCGACGGATAGTAGCGGATCGACTCGTAGACGCCGTCGGCGAACAGGAAGCCCCGGTCCTCGGGAGAGATCCGGGCCTCGGCCAGCGGCACGAAGCCTCCGTTCAGGAAGACGACGGCATCGTCGGACATGGCGACGGCTCCTTCAGCACGACCACGAGCGCGACCACTCCTCCACCACGACTTCCAGCGCCGCGTGCGATGACTCGAGGTCGGCGTCGAGGATCTCGGGCGCGCTCTGCACCCAGCGGCCCGGGGCCAGGTCGTCGGGGCAGTTCTCGACCAGGGCGGCGACGGCGGCGTGGTCCATCTCGAGGTGGTACTGGATCCCCAGCACCGCGGCTCCCACCGCGAAGGCCTGGTGGTCACAGCCCTCGCTGCGCACGAGCAGCCGTGCCCCACGGGGGAGTTCCCAGCGGTCGCCGTGCCAGTGCAACACGCGCGGAGGCGCGGTCAGGGCGCGGGCCAGCGGCTCGTCGCCCACCGGCTCGACACCGAACCAGCCGATCTCGCGCTCGGCGTTCGGCGCCACACCGGCACCGAGCGCCCGCGCGATCAACTGCGACCCGAGACAGATACCGAGCATGGGGTGGCCGGCGTGGAGAGCCGCACGGATCCACCGCACTTCGCCGTCGAGCCACGGGTGGCGAGCGACGTCGTTCACGCTCATCGGTCCGCCGGTGACGACGACCACGTCCCCCGCGCCGATCAAAGGGAGTTCGCCCCCCTCGAACACCGGAACGACGACGACCTCGAAGCCACGCTCGCGCAGCAACGGGGCGAGCCGGGCGGGCCCCTCGAAGGGAACGTGTTGCAGACAGAGGGCTCGGGGCACGGCGCACGCGTCCGGGAACGAGACGCGCGCAGGATAGCACGAAGACGGCCCTCCGGAAGTCCCGGAGGGCCGCCCGAGGGAGGGCCTCAGTTGCCGATCACCGGCGGCAGCACCGGCGGCGGGGCCAGACCGCTGGGCACCTCGGCCGGGACGGTCGGATCGATGTACGGGCTCAGGATCCGTGTGGACGTCAGGCTCTCGAGGAAGGCGACCAGGTCGTCGCTCTGCGACTCCACGAGCCCGAGCGGGCGCACGAAGGGATGCACCGCGTCGGGTGGAAGCCCTTCGTCGTTGCCGCCGCGGTCGAAGAACTCGACCACCTGCCGCAGTGTCTGGTAGTCGGCGTCGCCGGCCGTGCCCACCCCACCGGTGTGGAAGTAGGGCGCGGTCAACGCCACGTTGCGCAGCGACGGGGTGCGGAAGGCCCAGCGGTTGGCCGGATCGAGCTGTGCCTCGGGGTTCGCCGCGAAGCGACCGATGTCCGATCCGTCGCCGCGCTCGTGGATCGGCGGCTTGCCCGGTCCGCCCTGCTTCACACCCAGTGCCCGGAACTCGAAGTCGCTGAACGTGGGACCGCTGTGGCAGTCCACGCACCCGACCTCGTGGAACAACCACAGGCCGCGCTTCTGCGACGGCGTGAGCGCGTCGTCGTCGCCACGGGCGAAGCGGTCGTAGGGACTGTCGCCCGTGATCAGCTCACGCTCGTAGGCGGCGATGGCCCGCGAGTAGGTGTTGCCGTTGACGGCGAATTCCTCGAAGTCCTCGGGGACTCCCAGTTCGTCGAGCACGCCCGGGAAGGCGTCCATGAACAACTGCACGTATTCGGGCACTCCCCGCAGCTTGTCGATCACCTCGCCGACCGCGTCGTGCGTCGTGTACGAGTCGTGGCGCATCTCGTCGCGGCTGCGCAACGGCGAACGCGCCTGCGCCTCGAGACCAGAGGTACGACCGTCCCAGAACATGCGCCCGTCCCACGGCCCCTCGCCGCTTTCGAAGGGGAGGTTCCGGCCCACGTCGAGCACGGTGGGCGAGTTGCGCGGCGTGAAGAACTCCCAGGTCTCCAGACTGGCCTCGCCCCGGGGCAGACCGCGCTCCCGATCCGGTCCCAGGCCCTCCCCACCGACGCCGATCGACAATCCGCGGCCGTCGCCCCACGCGAAGGCCGGGTGGTGGCAGTGGCCGCAGGAGATGTCTTCGGGTCCGGACAGCAACGGATCGAAGAACAGGAGCCGTCCGAGTTCCACCCTCTCGGCGTAGCCCGCGTCGGACGGGCGGTTTTCGGCCGGGTAGGGCACGGTCTCCGAAAGAGGCCAAAGCTCGAGTTCGGTACGGATCCGCTCGGTGAGCTGGGCCTCGGGATCGGGTCCGGTGTCGCCCGGATCGGTCGGTGAGTCGTCGTCCGAGCAACCCACCGGACCCATGACGAGCAACCCGACCAACAGCAACATCGCGCTACGCAGTTCGAAGGTCATGACGTGCTCTCCGGATCAGCGGACCAGCGTGAGGGGAGTCGACTGCACGCGGCCGTCGGCCTCGACGACAAAACGATAGGTCCCACTGGCCACGGTTCGACCCTGCGTGTCGGAGCCGTCCCAGGTCAGCGACTGCCACGTGCCACGAGGACCGGATTCGAAG
>DATFKK010000075.1 GCA_035268685.1 Candidatus Krumholzibacteriia bacterium
GCAGCGTCGACGCATCGTGCACGGTGGTCAGTGCATGGTAGTCGGCGATGAAGTAGCAGCACTGGTTGCCGGCGGGTTCCTGCAGCTCGAGGTGCTGCTTGATGGCCCCGAACCAGTTGCCCAGGTGCAGTTTTCCGGAGGGCTGGACGCCGGACAGGATCCGCATGCGAAACGCTCGTTCGGACGGAGGAGCGGGGTACGTGGTGGACGACGATTCCGCGCGGCGCCGCCGCGGGACCGAGCAGGCTAGCCCGCCCGCTCCGATGCGGTCAACCGCGGCCGGAGGAATCTGCCCACCGAGGAAACTTTTTCCTCAAGCCCGGCACGCATCTTCCGATAGCAGAGGGTGAGCGCACGAGGGAACCTCTCCCTCCGTCCTGGGCGAGGGCGGGGGGAGAGGGAATCACCGCGCAACCTCTTTTGCCCGCGGGGGGCGATCGGAGGCGGGCAGTATGGACATCGGGTCCATCGTTGCCAGTGGCATGCAGGCGATGCGGCAGAAGGCCGACGCGCATGCGCACAACGTCGCCAATGCACGCACCCCCGGATACCAACGGCTGGCCGTCCGCACGACGGAGAGACCTCGTGGCGGCGTCGGTCTCTCGGTCGAGCGCGAGCCGAGCCAGGTGTCCACCCGGGGAGAAGGCGAGCTGCCGCCGGCCTCGGCGGACGGTGGCTCTCCCGCGGGCAATGTCTCCGCCGCGGATCCCGGTCGCGTGGATCCGCAGGAAGTTCGACCCGAAACAGAGGAAGGTGAACCATCATCGAGCGACGAGGCGGTCGCCCGGAGAACGGACGCCGACCTGGTGACGGACATGATCGGCACGACAGAGGCGGCACGAGGCATGGAGATGCTGGCCGCGGTGTATCAACGCCACGATGAAGCACTGGGTACGGTGATCGACGCCTTCGGGTGACCGAGGAACCGCCGCCCGGGGACGCCCGGCGCGGTGAGAGTCCAGCAACCACGGGCCGCGTCCGGATTCGGGCGCGGCCTCGCCCGTACCGGGGGCCGTGGTTGCCAATTGTTGTTACAACGATTATCGTCCCCGACCCATGAACACGATCGCGAACGACACCACCTACGACGTCCTCTGCGTCGGGGCCCACCCCGACGACGTGGAGATGGCCATGGGCGGCACCGTGGCCGGACTGGTCGACGCCGGCCACCGCGTGGCCATCGTCGTCCACACCCACGGCGAGATGGGCACCTTCGGTGACGCCGAGACCCGGGTGCGCGAGGCACGTGCCGCGGCCGAGGTCCTCGACGTGGGCCTCCGGATCCTCGAGCATCCCGATGGCGCCCTGCAGGACACGCTCGAGACCCGCCACGAGATGGTGTCGATCCTCCGCGAGCTGCGGCCGCAGCTCGTCTTCGCGCCGTACCCGCACACGCGGACCGGCGCCCTCGACGGGCGGGCCAACGTCGACCATCTGGCCTGCGGCACGATCGTCCGCGAGGCGACGAAGCTCGCGCGCTTCCGTCGGCTGATGCCAGATGTCGAGCCGCACACCGTGCGCCGGCTCTTCTACTACATGCTGCCCGACGACGTGCTGCCTTCGTTCGTGGTCGACGTGTCGGACCACCGCGAGCGGCTCGAGTCCGCGATCTCGGCCTACGCCTCGCAGATGCAGATCCGACGCGGCGAACGGCGCGTGCTCGACATGCTCATGCTCCTGCGCCAGCACGCGGGGCTGCGGATCCACGCAGAACTCGGCGAGGGCTTCCTGAGCGTCGAACCGTTGAGCGGTCCGGCCGAGAGCCTCATGCGGGTCTGAATCCGGGCCCGGAACTTGATGTTCCGGTGTCCGGGTCGCACTCAAGCGACGGGTTCTTCGTGCCGATCTCCGGGGCGAGGAGGGTGTCCGCGTGGAACCGACGCTCGACAATCGCATGATCCTGGGTGGCATGGGCAACCTGCGCCTCGCTCCGCACGTGCGCGAGGGGCGGGGTGTCGCGCCCGGTCGGGGCGTTGCCGCCGATCCGCGCCCTTCCGCGCCGGCGGACGGATCTTCCTCTTCGGCTGCTGGCGGCGAGCGGGTCTCCATCTCGGCCGAGGCGCGGGCCGCCTTCGAACAGGCCCTCGGGCGCGCGGGCGGTGCCGGTCCGCGCGGCAGTGTGCCTGCGGTCTCGGGAGCCGGGTACGAGGCCCGTGGGGGGGGCGAAGGGCGCCGAGACGCGACCGGGCAGGAAGTCGGTGCACAGCGGCAGGAACGCCCGACCGACGTCGAGGCGCGGTTCCTGTCCGCCGTCGCCGCCTATGCGGAGTCCACCGCTCCCGACCACGGGCAGACACCGAGCAGCCCGGCTGCCGGTGCCGGTGTCCGCGCATCGCTCCCGCCGGGCGGACTCTACGCCTGATCCCTCGGGTCGGCGTGGTCGATCGACCCATCGTCCGCTAGGCTCGCTCCACCATGGAAAGCACCCTTCGTTGGATCCTGCGCCTCAGTGCGCTCTACGACCTCGGCGCGTTCGCCGTACTGCTGGCCATGCCGGCGTGGTTGTTCGTCCTGTTCTCCCACCCGAGGCCCGAGAACCCCTTCCTGTTCCGCTTGGCCGGTCTGCCGCTGCTCATGGCACCCGTCGTGTACTGGATGGCGTCGAACCGACCGCTCGAGCGACCCTCGTTGGTGCGGGCGTCAGTGCGGTTGCGCGTCGTGGGGGCACTGGGAATCACCGCCGTCGTCCTGTGGCACCGCCCCCCCGGAGCCCTCGCCTACTGGAGTTTCGTGGTCGCCGACCTGATGTGGGCGGGTCTGGTGGCGTGGCAGTGGAAGCGCACGGCCACGCGGGTCGTCGGGCGCGTCTAGGCCCGGGCCGCGGATCCGGACCGTCTCTGCGGACACCGGCGGGTGGGGGACGCACCCATCGGATCGGTCGTCGTTCCACGAGTTCTCTCCCGGACCGTGAGCCGTGATCGTCCCGGGCGATGGAGGATCGCCCGATGCACGACGACGTCCACTGGCTCGGCGCGAGCCGGCTCCTCGATCTGTACCGGCGACGCGAGCTGTCGCCGGTCGAGGTCGCCCGTTCCCTGCTCGATCGTGTCGAAGACCTCGACGGCCACTTCGGTGCGTTCCGTCTGGTCGATCCCGATGCGACCCTGGCCCAGGCGCGGCGCTCCGAGGCCCGCTACCGGCACCTGGAGCGCGTCGGGCTGCTCGACGGACTCCCGGTGGCGATCAAGGACTCGTTCCCGACCCGCGGATGGAGCACCTGCTTCGGATCGCGGGCGGTCGACACCCGCCGGGAATGGGGCCGTGACGGTCCCACGATCTCGTCCTTGCGCCGTCAGAACGCGGTGTTCATGGGCAAGACCACCATGTCGGAGTTCGGCTGGAAGGCCGTGACCGACAGCCCACTCACGGGCGTCAGCCGGAATCCGTGGAACACCGACCGGACGCCCGGAGGCTCGAGTGGCGGCAGTGGAGTGGCCCTGGCCGCCGGCTTCTGCCCCTTGGCGATCGGTTCGGACATCGGGGGCTCGGCACGGATTCCCGCGGCCTTCTGCAACGTCGTGGGCCTGAAACCCACGCAGGAACTCGCTCCGCTCCGTGACGACATCAAGAGCGGTCTCCTGCTCCACGCCGGCGTGATGGCGCGCACGGTCGAGGACATCGCACTGGCCATGGACGTGATGACCGAGTGGCATCCGTCCTCGGCCGCGCGTCCGCAGTCCGCCGAGAGCTACACGGAAGCCTTCGCGGAAGATGTCGAAGGGCTTCGCGTGGCGTCGAGTCCGGGCCTCGGGTTGTTCGAGCTCGATCCGGGGGTCGAGTCGGCGGTCCGCGAGGTGGGCCGGACGCTCGAACAGCTGGGCGCATGGGTCAGTGAAGTGGACCCCGGGATCGAGGATCCGACGAAGATCTACACGGACCTGCTGTTGCCCTCGCTCACGATGGAGGTCGACGCCGTCGATCCGTCGAGGCACGACCGCATGGACCCCGGGCTGCTGGAAGCCGCCGACGAGGGACGACGGCTCGGTGCCGTGAGGTACGCCGAAGCCCTGCAACGTCGTCGCGGGCTGATCGCGGAGCTGGGACGCCTGCAACAGCACTACGACGTTCTGATCACGGCGACGGTTCCGGTCCCGCCCTTCGAAGCCGGGCTCGAGGTGCCCCGTGGTTGGCCCCACGACCGTTGGTGGACGTGGACCCCCTTGACCTTCCCCTTCAACGTCACGGGTCAGCCCGCGCTGTCCGTCCCCGCGGGGTTCACCGATGAGGGACTGCCGATCGGCGTCCAGTTCGTCGCGGGCCGGCACCAGGAACGCGTGATCCTGAAGGCCGCGCACGCCTACCAGAGAGCGAATCCGACGTTCACCCGGCATCCCCCGTCGGTGTCCCGAGGATGACCGAAATCGAGAAGGAGGAGCCCGTGTCCGACTCCACATCCGCACCGGGCCTCGAGATCCGCACCGCTGCCGAGGCCGACCTTCCGCGCGTCGCGTCGATCCTCCACGAGGTCGGATTGAACGGCGAGCTGACGCTGCCGGTCCTGCATCGCATGCAGGAGATCAGTGATGATCTCATGCTGGTCGCCGAGAACGAAGAAGAGGTCGTCGGAGTCCTGATCGCCAGCTTCAACGGGCGGACCGTCTGGGTCAGCCACCTGGCGATCTCGCGCGCTGCTCACCGAACGGGGATCGGGGGCCGGCTCCTGCGACGACTCGAGACGAGGGCCCGGGCCCGCGGCGCCCTGCGCGTGATGATCGACGCCTGGGAGGACGCCGTGGGGTTCTACTCCCGGAAGCACTACCACGACTCGGGCTACACCCTGTTGTTCAAGCACGCCTCGGCGATCGACGATTGAAGGTCGATCACCGGACGGTGCGGAGCGCGCCTCAGAATCCGGTGCCGAAGAGCGCGCCCATGCCCACCTTCAGCATGTCGAAACCGACCTGGTCGAGGGTCGCCTGGCTCGCCGCGCCCATCTCGACGGGGAAGGCATGCGTGTACTCGACCTCGAAGAAGGTGGCGAGATCACCCGCACCGGTCAGCATCCATCCCAGGCCGAGACCGTAGCCCCACACGGTCTCACGGAGTACGGCCGAGGAACCGATGGCGTCGACGGTCGCGCGGAGCTGCCGCACCCCGAGCGCACCCTTCAGGTACGGGCCCGACAGCGGGTCGTCGAGATGGAAGCGCGCGAAGGCACCGTACTCGAGGATCGAGTTCGACGCGTCGATCCCGAAACCCTCGAGGACGTCGCGGGTCTCGTCGCCGAGGCCGATGCCGTTGTAGCTGAACTCTGCACCGAATCGCAGTTGGTCGGTCGTGCGGAATGCAATGCCGGTCCCGAGGGTGTACGACATCGCGGTGCCGTCCTCGGCCAGTGGTCGGGTGGCGCCACCCTGGAAGGTGATTTCGAAGGGATGCCCGGGATCCTGCGCAAGTGCGGGAGACGACGCGGTCAGCGCGATCATGGCGGCCGTGGCCAGGGTGAGCATGCGGTTGCGGTGCATGGGGACGATTCCTCCGGACGAGGCGGACAGGAGCGCGAGACATGGCGTTCCCCCCACGGGATTGCACTGCGCGTGCCTGTTCGCGGCTCTCTTCAGTCCTGCACCCGGACGTGAACGCCCCGTCGGCCGAGTCGACCGATCAAGGCGTGTCCCATGGCGCTGGCCGGGGTCACCACTCCCGGGACACCGGAGGGTTCCTCGCCGGGCAGGGCAAGGCACAGTGCCGACTCCGCCAGCATGATCGCGGTGGCGCCGTAGCCGGGATCGCGATCGGCGTGCACGGTCGCACGGAGCACCTCGGAGCCACCGCGGCGGCCGGACAGCAGGGCCGTGAAGTGACCGGACTCGATGCTCTGCGGGCTCGGTCCCTCCCCGGGAGACGGCAGCGCGAAGCGCCGCAGGAGGGCACGGGTCGGACGGGCGTGCATGGCACCTCGGAAGGCGGTGATGCCGGCGGCGAGGAGGGTGGCGCGGACCGCGCCGCGCAGGCCCGTTCCCGTGTCGACGACCTCGGAGTAGCGGAACTCGCGTCCATAGCGGTGGTCGAGCAGCGCGTTGGTCCTCCGCACGACCCGCGTGTTGACCGGCGCCATCACGAAGGGGCCGGTCCAACTCCGTGTCACGGGGTCGCGCAGGACGCCGGCCTGGTCGGGCGTGTCGGGGCCGTGGCGTTCGCCCTCGGGGTTCAGGCCGTAGGGATCGGAGACGACGCGGGCGACGTCCGTCGAGCGGGCGTCCTCGAGCAGGTCGACCATGCTGGCGATGGTTCCCCCCGACACGCCGCCGCGGATGTCCTGCAGCAGGAACTTCACTTCGTCGCACGGCCGGCCGTCCCGTGCGATCGCCGCTTCCTGGAGCGCGAAGGTTCCCAGATCACTCGGGATCGAGTCGAAGCCGCAGCAGTGGACGATCCGCACACCGGCTGCCGTGGCGTCGTCGTGGTGGCAGTCGATGGTCCGGCGCACGAACTGCGGTTCCCCGGTCAGGTCGACGTAGTCGGTGCGGTGAGCGACGCAGGCGGCGACCAGCGGCTCCCCGTGGCGCACGTAGGGTCCGACGGTGGTGGCCACGACCGCGGCCGATGCCGCCAGTCGAGCCATGGATCCGGGATCGTGGTTGTCGGCCACCACCAGTCCGATCGGGCCCGACTCCGGGAACCGGCTCCGGATCCGATCGCGCAGCTCGACCAGGCGGGCCTCGTCGCGACCCGCGATCGCCCAGCGGAGACCTTCGTCCTGGTGGTGGGCGGCGAGGTGCTCGGCGACCAGGCGCCCCGTGAATCCGGTGGCTCCGTGGAGCACCACGTGGTACGCGCGGTCGGTGGGGGAGATCGTGTCCATGGACCCATGGTGCCAGATCCGGGCGCGCGCCGACAGCCCCGGGCGCGCTTGACTCCGCAGGACCGCCGTTGGTAGCTTCGGCGTACCTGACAGGGGGCCCACGCGCCGCCCCGACACGCCACCCTCACTGGCTCCCAGAATCATCGTGAACACATATGAACGGAAGGGCCACGGGCCCTTCGTCCGGATCGTCGTCTTCGTCCTCGTCCTGATCGTCGCTCCTTCTGCCTCCGCCCGGCTGCTCTTCGACTTCGAAGGGCCGTACCTGACCGAGCCCGGCCGGTCGCTCAAGGACCACGCGATCGTGCGATCGGGCGACACCTGGCACTGTTTCTACACCCGCGGACTGTTCTTCGGGGAGGGCACGAACCAGGAGACCGCGCTCGGCCACGCGATCTCGAACGATCTGCGGACGTGGTCGCGGCAACCCACCGTCCTTCCGGTGGTGCCGTCGTCGTGGGAGGACACCGCAGTGTGGGCTCCCAGTGTCGTGCCCACACCCGACGGCAGCGGTTGGACCATGCTGTACACCGGCGTGACCGACTTCCTCGTGCAGCGCATGGGCCGCGCCACGTCGTCCGATCTGTTCGACTGGAGTCGGCCGAGCTTCGACCCCGCGCTCGAGCCCGACCCGGCCGTCTACTACTGGTCGCCCTCGATCCAGTTCCTGAGTGCCTTCCGCGACCCGTTCGTGTTCGAGCACGACGGGGTCTACCACGCGGTCAACACGGTATTGCTCCGGGACGAGACGCTCGACACCGGCTTCCGGGGCGCGATCCACCACGCCACGAGCAACGATCTGACGAACTGGACGCCCCTCGATCCGTTGGCGGTGAACGAGAACGGGACCGAGGGCGTGGCACGGGAGATCGAGTCGGTCCAGGTGGTCGAGGCGGCGGCGCAGTGGAACCTGTTCTTCACCTATTCGCGGGTCGACGGCGTGTACTGGATGCGCAGCGACTCGCTCGCGGCGGGCTGGGACTTCTCCACCGCGCAGGTGATCGACGACGGCGTGGGTGCCGAGCTCACTCCGTTGTCGGACGACGACTTCCTCTTCACGCGCTACACGTCGGAGCAGCACGCGGCCGGGCATCCCGCGCCCGAGACGACCTTCTTCGTGATCCGCGCGGATACGCTGCGGTTCGACGCGCAGGGCGTGCCGGAGATCATTCCCTCCGACGTCCTGGCGGACGAGTGGCCGGAACGCGAGGGCACGGCCTTCGGCGTGGCGCCGATCTTCGGCGACAACGCCCTGGAGCGGGGAGAGCCCGCCACCCGGCCGATCGGTCACGGGCACCTGAACAGCCGCGAGGCCTACGGAGGGCCGCTGTCGGGGCAGGGCACGATCGGAGAGGCCCGTGCTTCGGCGGCCACCGGCCGGATCCGGTCGGTGTGGTTCGCGATCGAGCCCACCGACTCGCTGCTCACCTTCCAGTTCTGCGGTACGGCCGACCCCGGCTGTCGGGTGGAACTCGTGGAGCGACTGAGTGCCGATGGCGAACCGCTCTCGACGGCCGTGCGCCGCACGGAGCAGGGCAACGGTCTCGAGTCGCTGGCCACGACGAGCTGGGACGTGAGCGATCTCCGCGGCGCCACGGTCCGTCTCGAGTTGATCGACGAGTCGGAGACGGGCTGGGTCGCGCTCGACTACGTGCAGCTGCTGAGCGCGTCGGCGATCGCCGTGTCGGCTCCGGCGCAGGTCTCGTGGTTGATCGAGGACCTGGCGGTCGCTCCGAATCCCTTCAATCCGCGCACGCGGATCGCCTTCGGCCTGCGCGAACGGGCGCCGGTGGACCTGCGGATCGTCGATCTGCGAGGGCGCTCCGTCCGAACGGTCGCCCTGGGCGATCTGCCCGCCGGTGAGCACGGCTGGACGTGGGACGGCACCGATCACCGCGGTGGTGCGGTGGCCAGTGGCACGTACCTCGTCCACGTCCGGGCCGCCGGTCAGCAACGCGTGGTCCGCGTGACGCTGGTGCGCTGACCCCGGAGCGCACTCTTCGGCACGAACGAGCCCGTCGGCGTCCACCGGCGGGCTCGTTCGGTCTCACGAAGGTCGGCGTGGCTCTCAGAACTCGAGGAGACGGCGCGCTTCCTTCGCCACGTCCTCGGTCTGGGGCAGGATGAAGTCCTCGCTGTCGGGCTGGTAGGCCACCGGCGTGTCGATGGCGGCCACGCGGCCGACGGGGGCATCGAGGAACTCGAAGAGTTCGTCCGCGACGAAGGACACGACCTCGGCGCCGAATCCGAAGCTCTTGTTGTCCTCGTAGACCACCAGGCAGCGGTTGGTCTTCTCCACCGACGCGGCGACGGCCTCGTGGTCCCATGGCGAGAGCGACCGTAGGTCGAGGATCTCGCAGGAGACGCCCTCCTTGTCGAGTTCCTTGGCCGCCAGCTCGCAGCGGCGGAGGGTGGCTCCGTAGGTGACGATCGTCAGGTCCTCGCCCTCGCGGTGCATGCGGGCCTTGCCGAAGGGGACGGTGTAGTCGGGGCCGGGGTAGGTGCCCTTGCCGTGCGGCTGGCGGTAGAGGTGCTTGTGTTCGAGGAACATGACCGGGTCGTCGCACCGGATCGCGGTCCGCAGCAGACCCGCCGCGTCGATCGCGTTCGACGGCATCACGACGCGCACGCCAGGCAGATGGGTGAAGAGGTTCACGCCACTCTGCGAGTGGTAGATCGCGCCTCCCTGCAGGTAGCCACCCGAGGCGACGCGCACGACCATCGGCGACGAGAAATGCCCGAAGCTGCGCCAGCGCATCATGGCCATTTCGTTCTTCAGCTGCATGTAGGCGGGCCAGATGTAGTCGTAGAACTGGATCTCGACGACGGGCTTCAGGCCGCGGACGGCCATACCCACGGCGCGTCCGACGATGTTCGCCTCGGCCAGCGGCGAGTTGAACACGCGGTGGCTGCCGTAGAGGGCCTGCAGTCCGTGGGTGGCCTTGAACACGCCGCCCTTACCCTTCACGCGCTCGAGGGCGTCCTCGTTCGTGGCGTCGGCGACGTCCTCGCCGAAGACCACGACGTTCGGGTTCACGCCCATCTCGTCCTTCAGCACCTGGTTGATCGCGTCGAGCATGTAGACCTCGCGACCCCCCGTCTGCGGTTCGGCCTCGAAGTCCGGCCCGGTGGGGTCGACGTCCTCGCTGTAGAGGTGCAGGAAGACGTGCTCGGGCGTGTGCTTCTCGTGGCGCTGCGCGCGCTCGGAGGAGTCCACGACCTCGGTGCGCCACTCGGCCTCGTGGGTCTCGAGTTCCTCGGTCGTGGCGACCCCGCGTTCGATCAGCAGTTTCCGCAGCCGCGGAATCGGATCGAGCTTCGCCTGCTCGGCCAGTTCCTCCTCGGTGCGGTACATGCGCTCGTCGTCACTCATCGAGTGGGAGTACGGCCGCACGCAGGTGGCGCGGACCAGGGCCGGGCCCTTCCGCGCGCGGCAGTGCTCGGCGGCGCGCTGCATGGCCGCGTAGCTGGCCTCGAAGTCGTTGCCGTCGACGTCGACGACCTCGAGGTTCGGGAAGTCGGCCACCTGTTCGTGGATCGGTACGCCGGCGATCTGCACGCTGCGCGGAACGCTGATCGCGTAGCCGTTGTCCTCGACCAGGATCAGCACCGGCAGCTTCATGTTGCAGGCGCTGTTCAGTGCCTCCCAGAACTCACCCTCGCTGATCGAACCGTCGCCGATCGACATGTACACGACCTCGTCGTCCTCGAAGTCGCTGGCGGTCTTCCGCGCGTCCTCGACCATCTCGAGGTAGCGGCCCGCCTCGGCCGCACCCACGGCGTGCAGCGCGTGCATGCCCGTGCAGCTGCTCTTCGAGATGATGTTCAGTGCCTCGTGGCCCCAGTGGGCGGGCATCTGCCGGCCGCCGCTGTTCGGATCCTCGACCGCGCCCACGCCCTGCATGAACATCTCCTCGGCGGTCATGCCGAGCTGCAGGCACAGCGCGCGGTCACGGTAGTAGGGCAGGAACCAGTCGTGGGCGGGCTCGAGCACCATGCCCGCGGCCGTGAGAATCGCCTCGTGGCCGGCGCCGGAGATCTGGAAGTAGTACAGGTTCTTCCGCTTGAGCTTGATCTCCTCGTCGTCGATGGCCCGGGACATCACCATGTTCCGGTAGGCCGCCAGGAGCTGCTCGTTCGTCGGGTCGGCGGAGGCGGTGTTCTTCGTCGACTTCGTGTTGCTCACGATGACTCCCATCTCGAGCGGTCTGTTGGGCCGGGGAACGGGGGCCCGGAGTTCGGGTCTCGCGTGCGGAGGCGAGAGGGTCGCGGCGCGTGGCGCGGATCCGGCCACGTGGAGTCGCCGTCCGCCCGGGAACGCATCGGTGTCCCGGACGCGGTGGACGATGTCACAGTATAGGACTCCGCGACGACGTCGCGATGTCCGTGTCGGTCAGCGTTTCGACGCCCAGCTGTCCAGATCTTGACTGGTGCGCAGCCATTCGCCGTAGCTCCTGGCCTCCTGGCTGCTCCCGAAGTAGCCCACGCGGACCCGGTAGACGGGGTCTCCCTGGTCGGCGCTGGCCATCTGGACGTGGGCGTCGATGCCGCGGCGCGCGAGTTCCTCGACCCGTCGGTCGGCGTTGCCACGCGACGAGAAGCTCCCCACGTTCAACACCCATTCGCCCTGGGACGCGGGCTCGATCCCGGTGCCCGTCTCGACACGCTGCGGAGCGCGTTCCTCGACGGCCTCTTCGGGCACCGGCGGTGGTGGCGTGATCTCCGACCGGGCGGCGGGCTCGGAGTCGTCGACGATCCTGGTCTCGGCGCGTGGATTCGCCGGCTCGCCGAGACCCGAGACGTCCGTTCCCCCGGATCCGTTCACGTCCGCGGCCACCGGCGGCTCTTCGGACGTCGGGCTCACGGCGTCGTCCGAGGCCTGTGTGGTCGTGCGCGGCGTGAGCGACGTTCCGTCCATCGGATCGGTCTGTTCGCCTCGGGGCCAGAAGAGGAAGGCGGCCACGAAGAAGATGACGATGGCCACGCCGCCGTAGACCAGGGGGCGGCGGTCAGGGGTCTCCAGTGGATCGTTCACGGTCGAACCTCCGGGGTCGGACCCGCACGCGGGACCGAGCTTGCGGCGCGTCGTGCGCGTGCCTGCACGCGCCACGACGGGATCGCGACGTCGACGGGAGGTCGTGGGGCGGGTGTCCCCGTCATTGTCGGTCTACGCCGCCGGCTCCCGGCCGTCAAGCACGGCGAGCCCGAGGCCCACGCACAGCAACCAGCGTTTCTGGGCGATCGGACTCTCGAAGGCCTGCGCGGTCTCGAGGCGCACGGGCAATCCCTCGGCGTTCATGCGGGGCCGGCGCACCTCGTCGGCGCGATCACTGCGCTGGAAGCTGAGGACACGACCGTTCTCGCGGAGCATGGGGACCCCGAGGTCCAGAGCGTCGTTCGGGGCCAGGCGCTTGACCACGACCACGTCGCAGGTGTTCGCGTTGTGCCGCGCGAAGTCCTCGTGCGACTGGGCGTGCACGTGCAGGTTGCGCAGGCCGTAGAGGTTCGTGACCCGTCGCCACCACCACAGCCGTTTCCGGTCGGGCTCGACCAGGTGGAAGGGCTGGTCGGGGTGGAGGATGGCCAGTAGCAAGGCGTTGATGCCCCAGCCGTTGCCCAGTTCGACGATCCGCGGGGGGATCTTCTCGATCGTCGGCTCGGGCGGTGTCTCGGGTGCCTCTTCGCCGTCGGGCACCGGTTCGGGCGTGACCTCGACCTCGCGCGGACGCAGGAGCGGTTCCATCCACAGGGCGGTTTCGAGATCCTCGGCGATCATGGCCGCGATGTCGGCTCCACTGCGCCCCTGGAACAGCTCGCGCGGGAGGACCGTGACCCCGTACTCGAGGATCTCCTCGCCCATGTCGTGGGCGAGGGCGCGGAGTTGCTCGTCGTTCTCGATCACCGGGGCGAGCCCGCCGTCGAGACGGCGCAGGATCGCGTCGGGGGTGACGTTCATGCCGACCCTTCCTGGCCCGGCCTCGGTCGGCCGGTGGCCACGGGGAAACGCTGCACCCACGCGAGGCCGGCGGGTGCACAGGACCGAGCGCAGGCTATGCACGGTGCACTGCCGCAACAAGTGAAGAGCTGTGACGGTCGAGCCCGCGGGTCCGTGCGCAGAGGGCCGAGTGCTGCTACCGTGCGCGCCATGGATCCGCGGTGCATTCTCTTCGACCTCGACGGGACCCTGGTCGATTCCGTGGGCGATCTGACGGCGGCGGCCAACGTCGTCCGCGCCGAGCACGGACTCGAAACCCTCCCCGAGGAAACGGTCGCGGCCCACGTCGGCGACGGGGCCCGCAAGCTCGTGGAACGTGCCTTCTCCGACCTCGACGGTCTCGACGTCGATTCGGTCCTCGAGCGCTTCCGGGCCGTGTACCTCGACCACTGCACGGAGCGCACGCTTCCCTATCCCGGGGTGAACGCCGCCCTGGAGGCCCTGCGTTCGATCCCGATGGGGATCGTCAGCAACAAGCCGCAGGAGATGTGCGAGCGCATCACCGTTGCCCTGGGTCTGTCCGACTGGATCGACGCCGTCGTCGGGGCGCGGCGCGGGGTGGCGGTGAAGCCCGCTCCAGCCCTGCTCGAACTCGCTCTCGACGAGCTGGGCGTCACCGGACGCGACGCCTCGATCTGGATGGTCGGCGACAGTGCCAACGACGTCCGCAGCGGCCGGAGTCTCGGGGCGACCACGGTCGGGGTGACCTATGGCATCGGTGACGTCGAGATCATGCGGGCGGCCGGGCCGACGCACGTGATCGATCGCATGGAGCGATTGGTCCCCCTCGTGCGAGGCTGAGACTCGCCCTTCTTCCGGTCCGCTTCGCCGCGCGGTCTTTCCATCGCGACTGAACCATCTTCACCGAGGCCTCGTGTCCAGTGGGCCGGACACCGTCCCGGACCCCGGGCACTCCGATGCGCGGTCCGGCATTGGGTTGTGGTGATCTTCCACATCGGCGGTTCGTGGTAGGGATCCATA
Source organism: Candidatus Krumholzibacteriia bacterium (assembly GCA_035268685.1). Lineage (NCBI taxonomy): Bacteria > Candidatus Krumholzibacteriota > Candidatus Krumholzibacteriia > Candidatus Krumholzibacteriia bacterium. The sequence continues at coordinate 13,782 of DATFKK010000075.1, forward strand.
ACTGATTCCTTGGCAGTGAGTTGAAGATTCATCCGGAAAAGCTTGCCGGTCCGCGCGTGGTCTGGCCCCGCCTTCGCTATGGCGTACGGGCGGGAGGCCGGGTCTCCCGCGCGTCGGAGGTCGGGGTCCAGGGGCTGCTTAATGGGAGGCGGGCGGCTCGAGGACACCGGCGGACCGTGGATCGGACCCGGTCTCCCGCTTCGTGCGCTCCAATCGGCACGAGAGCGAGGCCCCACCGGACGGTGGGGCCTCCACTTCGTTCGATTCCCGGGGTGGGCCGCGTCACGAGGCGGCGTGCGGCGCCTCGGCCGTGCGCAGCAGCTGGTTCAGCATCGGGATCCGGTTCCGACGCACCCAGGCGACCGTGAGGCCGGCGGCCAGCCCGACCAGGGCCAGGATGAACAGGGACGGATCTCCGTTGTAGACGACGCCGAGGATCGTCAGGTGGGCCAGCACGGCGCCGGTCAGGATTCCGGCGGTCAGCAGCCCTCCGATCGCGGCCGTCCGCGGCACCAGCAGCAGCACGACGGCCATGGCCTCGAGCGCTCCGAGCGTGAGGCGGCCGTAGGCTCCGGCACCGAGTGTCTCGAAGAGGGCGATGGTTTCGGGCGCTCCGACCAGCTTGGGCACTGCGGCCATGCCGAGGATGGCGGCGCCGACGATCTGGGCGGTCCAACTGACGGTGCGAGTGGTGCGGCTCGGCGTCGAAGCGTTCATGGTTCCCTTCCTTCGTTCGTTCTCGGGTCTTCGTCTCGATGTCTTCACCCGGAGGTACGCCGGCCTCGGTTCGGTGGGACACCACCGAACGTCAACTCGATGTCACGACGACGACCCCGGGCCGTCCGGCCCGGGGTCGTGTCCCGACGGAATCGTCCACCCGGAATGCGACTCAGGGCTTGACCGCGTAGGTCCCCTGCTCCACGAGCTGCTTCGCGATGCGACGCCGCACGCTCGCGGTGTCGATCGGATCGCTCACCTTGGTGAAGCGCTTCAGTCCGGCGAGCTGCACGCGCAGGTCGTCGCCCTCGCTGGTGTGCGCCAGCGCCTGGCTGCCGGCGTCGAGCACGCGGTGGGTGGTGCGCTGGATCAGCACGTCGACCATGTCCTTCGCCAGCGTGGCGTCCTCGCCGGCGCTCTCGATCTTGCGCGCGCGCAGGACGGCGCTCTCGAGCGCGAAGGTGTCGATGACCATGTCGGCCAGCCACGACAGGACCTCCTGCTCCTTCTGGATCGACGGACCGTACTTCAGGGCGGCCACGCCGCTGACGAGCAGGATCGCCTTCTTGGCGCGCTCGACCTGGTCCATGGCGTCGTCGAAGGTGCCCTTCTCGGTGCCGTTGGAGAAGTCGGGCACGGACAGGAGCGCGTCCTGCACCTGCTTGGCCGCGGCCATCAGGGGCAGCTCGCCCTTCATGGCCCGCTTCAGGAGCATGCCGACGGTGACCATGCGGTTGATCTCGTTGGTGCCCTCGTACAGGCGGTTGATGCGCGCGTCGCGGAAGTAGCGTTCGGCCGGGTAGTCCTCGACGTAACCGTAGCCGCCGAAGACCTGCACGCACTCGTCGACGCAGACGTCGAGCACCTCGCTGCCGAGCACCTTGAGGATGGCGCACTCGATCGAGTGGTCGTCGATGGCCTTGATCACCTCGCGGTCGTGGTTCTCGGCCGCGGGATCGATGGCGGCGATGGCCTGGTCGAGCAGTCCGGCGGTGCGGTAGGCCGCGCTCTCGGCGGCGAAGGTCAGCGCGGCCATGTCGGCGATCTTGCCCTGGATCAGCGGGAAGTCGGTGATCGGCTGGCCGAACTGCATGCGGTCACGGCCATACCGGATCGAGTCCTCCACGCAGACCTTCGCACCGCCGACGGCGCCCACGCCGAGCTTGAAGCGCCCCACGTTGAGCACGTTGAAGGCGATCACGTGGCCCTTGCCGACCTCGCCGAGGAGGTTCGCCTCGGGGATGCGCGCGTCCTGCATGATGAGCGAGCGCGTGCTGCTGCCGCGGATGCCCATCTTGCGCTCCTCGGCGCCGGTGCTCACGCCCAGGATGTCGGCGGGAAGGAGGAAGCAGCTGAAGTGCTCGCCGTCGACCTTGGCGAAGACGATGAACAGGTCGGCGAAGGCGGCGTTGGTGATGAACTGCTTCTCGCCGTTGAGCACCCACTCGCCGTCGTCGAGCTTCGCGGTGGCCTTGGCGGCGAGGGCGTCGCTGCCGCTCGACTGTTCGGTCAGCGCGTAGGCACCGATCTTCTCGCCGGTGGCCAGCTTCGGCAGCCACTCCTGCTTCTGCTCCTCGGTGCCGAAGTACACGATCGGCAGGGTGCCGATGCCGGTGTGCGCGCCGTGGGTCACGTTGAAGCTGCCGCCACGCGCGAGGCTCTCGACGAGCAGCATGGTGCTGGTCTTCGGGACGTCGAGGCCGCCGTAGGTCTCGGGCACGTCGGTCGACAGCAGACCGATCTCGCCGGCCTTCTTCACCAGCTTCACCATGAGGCCCTCTTCCTTGGCCTCGAGCTGGTCGACGACGGGTTCGATCTCGTTGGCCACGAACTCGCGCGTGGTCTGCGCCAGCAGCAGGGCCTCCTGGTCGAAGTCCTCGGGCGTGAAGACCTGGTCGGGGTCGGGGGTCTCGACGAGGAAGCTTCCGCCCTTGAAGCGGGTCTTGCTCTCGGTGCTCACGTTGGTCTCCTCCTCGTGGTGGTTCAGGCGGCCGTGAAGGTCGCGGCCGCGCCCATTCCCCCGCCCACGCACATGGTGGCGAGGCCCTTCTCCTGTCCGGTGCGCTCGAGGTGGTGGAGCAGGGTGACGACGAGGCGCGCGCCGCTGCATCCCAGCGGATGGCCCAGCGCGATCGCTCCGCCGTTGGGATTGACCTTCTCCTGGTCGAGGCCGAGTTCGCGGATCACCGCGAGCGACTGGGCGGCGAAGGCCTCGTTCAGCTCGACGGTCTCGACGTCGTCCTGTGACCAGCCCGCCTTCTCGAGCGCCTTCGGCACCGCAGCCACCGGTCCGATGCCCATGATCTCGGGCGGGACGCCGGCGGCGGCGTAGCTGTGCATGCTGCCCAGGGGCTCGAGGCCCAGCTCTTTCATCACCGACTCGCGCATCAGCAGCACGGCGGCCGCGCCGTCGGTGAGCGGTGAACTGTTGCCGGCGGTAACCGTGCCGCCCTGGCGGAACACGGGCTTCAGTCCGGACAGCACGTCCATGCTGGTGTCGGCGCGCGGGCCCTCGTCGCGTTCGTGGACGTCGTTCTCGATCCCGGTGACCGCGTCGAGCGGGTAGGGGATGCGTTCCTCGGACCAGGCGCCGCTCTCCTCGGCGGCCAGCGCCTTGCGGTGGCTGGCCAGGGCGAAGGTGTCCTGGTCCTCGCGGCTGATCTCGTGGCGGTCGACCAGGTTCTCGGCCGTGAGTCCCATGCCCAGGTACATGTCGGGATGATGCTCGGTCAGGTTCAGGTTCGGCGTGAACGAGTGCCCGCCCATGGGGATCATGGTCATGCTCTCGGTCCCGGTGGCGACGATCACGTCGGCCACGCCGGTGGCGATCTTGGCGTGGGCGGTGGCCACGGCTTCGAGCCCCGACGCGCACCAGCGGTTGAGCTGCATGCCGGGAACGGAGTCGGGCAGCCCGGCGAGTTGGGCGACCACGCGTCCCAGGTTGTAGCCCTGCTCGGCCTCGGGGAAGGCGGTGGCGGCGATCAGGTCGTCCACGCGCTCGGGGGCCAGGGCCTCGTTCCGCTGCAGCAGGGTGCGGACGAGGAAGGCGGTCATGTCGTCGGGACGCACGCCGGCCAGACGGCCCTTCCTGCTGCGCCCCATCGGGGTGCGGATGGCGTCGACGATGTACACGGCTTCGGTCATCGGATTCGTCTCTCCCTCGTGGGTTCTCAGTTCCGCAGCGGCTTGCCCTTCTGGAGCATGTGCTGGATCCGTTCGAGCGACTTGCGTTCGCCGCACAGCGACAGGAAGGCCTCGCGTTCGAGGTCGAGCATCTGCTGTTCGCTGACGATGCGCGGGTTCGGACCGCTCTTGTGCGCCCCGCCCGAGAGGATGTGGCCGATCTTGCGGCCGATCAGCGCGTCGTGATCGGAGATGTAGCGGCCGGCGTGGAAGTTGTGCAGGCCGACCTCGACCAGCGCGAGGGTGTCGGCCCCGCCGACGGGGATCTCCCGGCGCAGCGCCGGCGGCGTGTAGCCGGACCCGGCCAGGGCCAGGGCCTCGTCCTTGGCGGTCTGCAGGAGGTGGTCACGGTTGAAGGCGATCACGTCGCGGTCGCGCAGGAAGCCCAGGTCGCGGGCCTCGTGGGCGCTGGTGCTCACCTTGGCCATGCCGATCACCTCGAAGGCCGCGCGGGCGGCCTTGCGTGGATCGGCGTCGGGGCCGAGGGCGTCGAGCTTGCGCAGGTACAGCTCCTTGGTCCCACCGCCGGCGGGGACCAGCCCCACTCCGCCCTCGACCAGACCGCAGTACAGCTCCGCCGCCGCGACCACGCGATCGCCGTGCAGCGTCACCTCGCAGCCGCCGCCGAGGGTGAGTGAGAAGGGCGCGATCACCACCGGTCGCGCGCAGGTGCGCAGCGACGTGGTCATACGCTGGAACTGACGGATCATGATGTCGATCTCGTCGAACTCGCCCTCCAGTGCGGCCATGAGCAGCAGCGCGAGGTTCGCGCCGGCGCTGAAGTGCTGGCCGTCGTTGCCCACGACCAGGCCCACGCCGTGGCGCTCGACGTGGTCGACGGCCTGCAGCGTCATCTGCACGCTGTCGCCGCCGAGGGAGTTCATCTTCGAGTGGAACTCCAGGCCGAAGACCCCGTCGCCGAGGTCCCAGAGCGAGGCACCGGCGTTGCCGGTGACCTTCTCCGGACCGGTCGGCGTCTCGCGCAGCGTGAGCACGCCCGGGCGCGGTGGCACCGGACGCGTGCCCTCGCCGCCGAGGTCGAGGACGTGCGGGCCGGCCTCGGTGTCGACGTAGAAGCGGTCGTTGCCCTCGGCGAGGTGGCTCTTCACCCAGGCGGGAACGGTGAGTCCGTCCGACTCCATACGGTCGACCACGCGCTGCACGCCGAGCACGTCCCAGAGTTCGAAGGGGCCGAGGTCCCAGCCGAAGCCCCAGCGCATGGCGCGGTCGATCGAGGCGATGTCGTCGGCGATCTCGGCGGCGACCTCGGCCGCGTAGAGCAGCGTGTCACGGGTGATCGCCCACGCGAAGGCGGCGCCGCGTCCCTTGGCCGCCATCAGCGCACGCAGGCGTTCGTGCAGGTCCTCGACGGGGCGCACCGCGTCGATCTCGCCGAAGCGTGCCTTCGGCTTCGGCGCGTACTCCATGGTCTCGAGGTCGAGGGCCTCGATCACGCGGCTGCCGTCCTCGGCGCGCGCCTTCCGGTAGAAGCCCGCGCCGGCCTTCTCGCCCACGAGGCCCTTCTCGACCATCCGTTGCAGCACGGGAGCGGGACGGAAGGTATCGAGTTGCGGATCGTCGGTCGCGCCGTTCACCACGTTCTCGGCCACGTGGAGCAGGGTGTCGAGACCGACGAGGTCCACGGTGCGGAAGACGGCGCTCTTCGGCCGGCCCATCAGCGGGCCGCTCAGGAAGTCGACCTCGGTCGGATTCAGGCCGTGCTCGAACATCAGCTCGACGCTACGGAGAACGCCGTAGGTTCCGATGCGGTTCGCCACGAAGTTGGGGCGGTCCTTCGCCACGACCACGCCCTTGCCCAGGACGTCCTCGCCCAGGCGGGTCAGCGCCTCGATGGCGCCCGCGTCGGTGTCGGGTCCGGGGATGATCTCGAGCAGGTGCATGTAGCGCGGCGGATTGAAGAAGTGCGTGCCCAGGAAGCGGGGGCGAACGTCCTCGCCCACGAAGCCGGCCAGGGTGGCGATGGGGATGCCGCTGGTGTTGCTGCTGAGCAGGGTGTGCGGGCCGATCGCGGCGGCCACGCGGCCGAGCAGGGACTCCTTCACGTCGACCCGCTCGACCACGGCCTCGATCACCCAGTCGGTGTCGGCCAGGGCGCCGAGGTCGTCCTCGAAGTTCCCGGGGCGGATCCGCGCGGTCACCGACCGGTGCACGATCGGCGAGGGCTTGTCCTTCGGCAGGGCCTTCATCGCGTCCAGCACGATGGCGTTGCGGACGTCCGGCGCGTCGCCGGGCGCGGAGTCCTTCGCCGGCAGATCGAGCAACAGCACGTCGAGGCCGCAGTTGGCCAGGTGGCCGGCGATCGCGCGGCCCATCACGCCGGCGCCCAGCACGGCGGCGCGGCGGAGGACCGGAGGGGTCTGGGATGAATCCATGTTCAGCTCCGGGACGCGGCGCGACACGCCGTCGTCGCAGAATCCGGGGAATTCCTGGAGTTTCGAGGGAGCAACCGGTCATCCGTGCCGAGGACCAGCGACTGGCGGTTGCTCTTGTCTCGCGTTTCATGAATGATTATTCATAATCACGGCGCTGGCAAGGGCGGGGTGTGTCGGTGCCGTGAACTCCGGTACCAGTCGCGCCGCGGCTGCTCTCCCGCCCGGGGAGGACCACCATGGACATCGGTTCCACCTCCGCGCGGGACGCCGCGCGGGACGGCGCGCGGGATCGCCGCCGCGACGAGAAGCGCGAGCGCATCCTGGCCGGCGCGATCGAGGCCTTCGCCGCCCACGGCTTCCACCGCGCGCGGGTGAGCGACGTGGCCAAGGCCGCCGGCGTGGCCGACGGCACGATCTACCTCTACTTCGAGAACAAGGACGAGCTGCTCGCGCGGATCTTCGAGCAGACGCTCGATCGCTTCTGGGAGCGCGGCGAGGCCTATGTCTACGGCGTCGAGGCTGCCGACGAGCAGCTGGGTCGCCTGGTCGAGCTGCACCTGAAGTTCCTGGGCGAGAACCGGAATCTGGCGGCCGTCTTCCAGGTCGACCTGCGCCACAGCCCGCACTTCCTGGGCGACGTCAGCCGACGGATCTTCCGGCGCCATCTGGACGAGCTCGGCGCCATGATCGAACGCGGGCAGGAGCAGGGCGTCTTCGCCGACGACGTGCCCCCGGCCGAGGCGGCCAAGCTGGTGTTCGGAGCGATCGATCAGCTCGTGACGAGCTGGGTGCTCAGTCGTCGGAACTATCGACTGGAGTCGATGGCCCCGGTCGCCCAGCGTTTCGTGCTGCGGTCGCTGGGGGCCGAGCCCCGGTCCGACGGCCCGGAATCGTGAACCGATTCACGAGGTCGAGAGGGGTCGTCGGCGTCCGTGGGCTTCTGTATCCTTGGTGTCGACGCCCCGTTCGACGCACCTCCCGCCGGGAGTCCACATGACCACGAAGACGACGTCGATCCTCTCGCTCGGTGCGGTCGCGCTGCTGGCGGTGGTGCCGGTGCACGCCCAGACCGCGGCGTCGCTCGACGACCTGGCCCTGATCGAGCAGGTCGATGCGGCTCTGCACGGCGGGGGCGAGACCCCCGAGCAGCCGGTGCGCTGTCTGTTCCCGCACTTGATGGAGATGGAGGCGCGCGGTCTGGCCGTGGCAGCCCTGGAGCCCGTGCTGGAGCGGGCGACGCTCCTGGAGTACCCGACGCCCGAGGGGCACTTCGTGATCCAGTACTGGAACGACGGTCGCGACGCACTGCCCGACAGCACCGACGCCGACGCCAATGGCGTTCCCGACTACGTGGAATGGGTGGCCGAGGCCATGGAGGAGAGCTACCAGCGCGAGGTGGTGGAACTGGGCTTTCCGTTTCCCACGGGCGGCCGTTACGTCGTCCGTCTCAAGAGTCTCTTCGGTGGCACCTACGGCCTCACCCGTCCCTTCCAGACCAGCTTCTTCGCGGGCACTTTCATCGAGATCAACAACGACTTCGAGAGCTTCTACCGCAGCTTCCCCGACCTGACGAACGACGATCCCGACGGATTGATCCGGGGTGCCATCCGCGTGACGGCGGCCCACGAGTTCAAGCACGCGATCCAACTGGCCGAGGACTGGAACATCGATTCGCCACACACGCAGTGGTTCGAGGTCGACGCCGTGTGGATGGAGGAAGTCGTCTACGACGGGGTGAACGACTACTACAACTACATCCGCAACTCCGGGTCGCCCTTCACGTCGCCGAGTCTCTCGATGCTGAACACTGCCTCGTACGAGGACGCGACCTGGCAGATGTTCCTCGAGCAGGAGTACGGCGTCGACTTCATGCTCGACCTGAGCGAGCGGCGTGCGACCTTGCGCGACGAGTTCTTCCCCTTCGCCTACGAGAACGTGGCCGCGGACCGGCAACTCGTGTGGTCGGACGTCTGGCGTCGCCATGCCCTGTACAACTACCTGACCGCGGACCGGGCGGCGCAGAGCTTCGGCTTCACCGAGGCCGCACACTATCCTCGGGCGCCGGTCGACTCGATCCCCGCGCTGCCCCACACCGAGGAAGGGAAACTCCTGGCCCCCTGGGCCAACCGTTTCCACGAGTTCGACAACTCGGCCGGTGACGCGTCGGGAGAGCTCCGCGTGGTCTTCGACGCCGAGAACCACGGGGACTGGGGCCTGAGTGTGGTCCTGCAGAACGAGACGGTGACGCACGTGGTCCCGCTGTCCTACGACGCCCGACCGGACACCTTCGCGATCCTGGGCTTCGACGTGGTGGACTTCGAGCGCGTGGGCCTCGTGGTGGGCAATGGTCGCACCGCGATGACGACCTCGCCCGCGGACACCTACACGTTCAGCGTCGAACTCGACGATTCCGTCCGCGCCGAGCCGTCCTCGTTCGGGAGCCTCAAGGCTCGTTACTGATCCGACCGGTCCCGCGACAACAGAATTCCAGACCCTCACAACAGGCCGCACAACACGATGTGTTGTGAGGTGCAGTGTTGCACAACAATCAATGTTGTGTGTCGTGTCACATCTCTGGTGTGCATCGGCGTGAAGTGACTGTGAAAAAGAGACTTGAAGGAGTTTTCGGGGTGGCGGAAGCAGTGGCATTGTGGTTGCGTATGGGTCGTCGCGAGGGCGGGATCTGGGCGAGGATCCCGACTCTCGATCCGAAGACCGGAGTTGGCGAGCTCCCCTTCGGAACGACACCCGATCGCCGAGGCAAGGCGGCGTCCCCCGGGCCCTCCCCATCGGAGGCCAAGGGTGGAGGCGCCGGGCGAATCGGGGAACAGCGAACGGGTTCCGGGGAGTTGGCGAGCTCCTCGAAGGTCCCGCCCGGGACCGCGGAACCCGCCGCCGACGATGCCGCAGCCGGTCTTGGCGAGAGACCGGTCGGCGACGGGCTCCGGCCCGAGGAACATCGTCGGCACGATACGGGGCGCCCTTGGCGAGAGGGGCGCCCCGTCAACGTTTCCCCCCGACGGTCTCCGCTCAGCGTTGCTCGGCGGGCGGTACCGGTTCGGTCAGGCCGCGCTGGATCCAGGCGCCTCCGAGATCGCCGAGCCTCCGGACCGCGTCGCGGTAGTCCCCGGGGAGTCGTGGAAAGGCGCGGTGCGGCTCCCCGCGCTCGGCGGCCAGGGCCAGGCGTTCGATCACGCGACGTACGCGACGGGCTGCCCGATGGCGGGCGAGGTTCGACCCCGCGAGACGTTCGACCGCGCCCGACAGACCGCCTTCCTCCAGGAAGGCCTGCAGGATCTCGCCATCGAGGTAGTGGCTCATCTGCGCCCGGTCGACCACGGCCACGTCCTCACCCTCGAGCTTGCGCGCGCGGAGCCTCCGGCTCGCCTCGAGCAGGTTGAACGAGGACTGCCGCCACGCCTGCACCACCTGGGCGCCGGCGTCGAGACCGGCCGGCGAGTCGGGGAAGACACTCCGCACCGGCAGGACGTGGTCGTGACCCCGCGGCGGCCCGGACGCAGAGGGGCCGCCGTCGGTCGGTCCTCCCGGCTCCTCGACGTCGAGGGAGGTCTGGCCTCCGGGATGGATGTTCATGCTCCGGAAGACGTCGTGCAGTGCCGTGAGCGTCACCCGCCCCGTGGTGCGGCTGCGAATGGCCAGCGCCTCGGCCATGTTCTGCAGCTCGCGCACGTTGCCCGGGAAGGGGTAACGGTTCAGCTCGGCGAAGACCTCGGGGTCGACGTCCGGCGGGTCACGCTCCTCGTCGACGAAGAAGCCCTTCAGGAAGGCGCGCGTCAGGACCTCGACGTCTCCTTCGCGCTCGCGCAGAGGGGGTAGACGCACCGGGAACACCTGGATCCGGAAGAACAGGTCCTTGCGGAAGCGCCCCTCGCGCACCGCGGCTCGGAGGTCGACGTTCGTGGCCGCGATCACGCGGACGTCGACCGAATGCTGTTTCTCCCCGCCCACCGGCCGGAATTTGCCCTCCTGCAGGACGCGCAACAGCCGTGTCTGACTGTTCAGGGTCATGTCGCCGATCTCGTCGAGGAAGATCGTCCCGTGGTGGGCCAGATCGAAGGCGCCGCGCCGGTCGCGGACGGCACCGGTGAATGCGCCTCGCATGTGGCCGAACAGTTCGCTCTCGATCAGCTCCCGCGGGATCGACGAGCAGTCCACGATCTCGAGCGGACCCTTGCGCCGCCGGCTGAGCTCGTGGATCGCCTTGGCCACGAGCTCCTTGCCCGTCCCGCTCTCGCCCTGGATCAGGATCGTGGCCCGGCTGTCGGCGAACTCGACGAGGTCGCGGAAGAGTTCGAGCATCGCCGGGCTCTCGCCCACGATCCGGCGGAGTGGGGGGTGCTCCAGTCGAAGCTGCCGCAGGTCGAGGTTGTCCCCCTCGTCGCGGCCCCGTGCGCGGGGGATGCCCGCGGCCCTGCCGCTCTGGACCCGCTCCGGCACCAGGTGGGGCGCCCGTTCGAGCGCCAGCACGTAGAGTTCGGCCAGGCTCGCGAACAGTTCGAGATCCCGCGCGGCGTAGCCCTCGGCGAACAGACGCCGGCCGAGGACCAGGAACCCGAGCAGCCCCTCGCGTCCGGCGAGCGGGCACACGACATCGGCGTCGAGCTGGGTGAGGGCATCGGCGAACTGCTGGAGGAACAGACTCGTCGCGCCGCCGGTGAGCACTTCGTCGGTCCGGACCGGGCGCGGTGCCGGTTCCTCGCGGAAGGCCTCGAGCAGCGAGCGCGACATCCGCAGACGCAATCGGGGTTCGGGGTCGAGCCCGAGCTGGTTGCCCAGCACGAGGTGGTCGCCGTCGCGCAACAGGACGCACGCACTTCCGGCACCGAGCACGCCGATCGCCGACAGCAGCACGCGGCGTGCGACGTCGTCGGCATCTCGGGCGCGGAGCAGTTCGCGACTCGTCTCCACGAGCGTCAACAGCTCGAAGAGCTTCGCCTGGAGCTCGTCCCGGTCCATCTCGGCGAAGTCGAGGTACTCGCCGGCGAAGGGGACTTCGTCGTCGTGGGTTCCCATGCGCGGCAGGCTAGCACCGGCCGGCCCCGGGGGCCACGTCGGAGCCTTCCGGCGGTGGTGGGGCCCGGATCCGGCTGGTAGACTGTTCCGCCTGTCGTGACCCTCACCGCCGGGATCGTCCATGCGTCGTATCGTCAGCCGAATCCAGACCGAGTCCGAGGAGTTCCGTCGCAATCGCGCCTTCCACCGCGAGCAGGCCGAACGGTTGCAGGAACTGCTGGCCACCACCGCTCTCGGCGGGAGCGAGAAGGCCCGCGCTCTGCACACGAAGCGCGGCAAGCTGCTCGTGCGTGAACGCATCGAGCGGCTGATCGACCCGGGCAGCCCCTTCCTCGAACTGAGCCCTCTGGCCGCCCACGAGGTCTACGATTCGCCCGTGCCCGCGGCCGGACTGATCACGGGCATCGGCAACGTCCACGGCCGCCAGGTGATGATCGTGGCCAACGACGCCACGGTGAAGGGTGGGACCTATCATCCGCTGACGGTGAAGAAGCACCTGCGAGCGCAGGAGGTCGCGTTGGAGAACCGACTTCCCTGCGTCTATCTCGTCGACAGCGGTGGGGCCTTCCTGCCGCTGCAGGCCGAGGTCTTTCCCGATCGTGAGCACTTCGGACGCATCTTCTACAACCAGGCGCGCATGAGCGGACTGGGGATTCCCCAGGTCAGCGCGGTCATGGGGAGCTGCACGGCGGGCGGAGCCTACGTACCCGCCATGAGCGACGAGGTGGTGATCGTCGAGGAGCAGGGCACCATCTTCCTGGGCGGACCCCCACTGGTCAAAGCCGCCACCGGCGAGGAGGTCAGCGCCGAGGACCTCGGTGGTGGTGACGTGCACACCCGCCTGAGTGGCGTGGCCGACCACCTGGCTCGCGACGACGAGCACGCCCTGAAGATCGTGCGCGACATCGTCGAGAACCTGGGCCACCGCGACCTGGCCGCGATCGATCGCGCCGAGCCCGAGGATCCGGCCTACGACCCGGAGGAACTCCTGGGCATCGTGCCCGACGACGAGCGCAAGCCCTTCGAGGTGCGCGAGGTGATCGCGCGTCTGGTCGACGGTTCGCGCTTCCACGAGTTCAAGGAGCGCTACGGCAATACGGTCGTCACCGGCTTCGCCCGCGTCCACGGACAGCCCGTCGGGGTCATCGCCAACAACGGTGTCCTGTTCAGCGAGAGCGCGCTGAAGGTGACGCACTTCATCGAGATGTGCGGGCAGCGCCGGGTGCCGCTGTTGTTCCTGCAGAACATCACCGGGTTCATGGTGGGCCGGAAGTACGAGACCGGCGGCATCGCGAAGGACGGGGCGAAGATGGTCAGTGCCGTCAGCAGCGTGGCGGTACCGAAGTTCACGGTGGTGATCGGTGGCAGCTACGGCGCGGGCAACTACGGCATGTGCGGGCGGGCCTTCCAGCCACGGCTGTTGTTCATGTGGCCCCACGCGAAGATCAGCGTGATGGGCGGAGAGCAGGCGGCCAACGTGCTGGCCACGGTCAAGAAGGACCAGCTCGCGCGCGAACAGAAGTCCATGACGGCCGACGAGGAGGCCGCCTTCAAGCAACCCATCCTCGACAAGTACGCCGAGGAGGGTTCGGCGATCCACAGCACGGCCCGGTTGTGGGACGACGGGATCCTGCAGATGCCGCAGACCCGGGACGTGCTCGGGCTGTCGTTGGCGATGGCGCGCAACGCTCCCCACGCCGAGAGCCGGTACGGCATCTTCCGCATGTAGCGCTCAGTCTTCGCGCCGCCGGCGCGGTGAGATCGGTAGAGGTCCGCGCCGGAGCAGTCCGTCGACACGGCCCGGGCGCAGCGGCATGACCCGGCCGCTGGCGAAGAAGGGGAAGTCGAAGTCGAGCTCCTCTCCGGCGGCCCGTCCCGGCATGGGCATGAGCCGCGCGGTCAGCGGCTTCTCGAGCCGGAGCGCCAGGGCGCCGAGGTCCAGCAGGCAGGCCACGATGCTCTCTGCGTCGACGTCGCCGGGCAGGGGCACGGTGTCGAGACCGGTGCCGCAGACGGTCGAGGCCAGGAGCAGGTCCTCGATCCGAAGGCTTCCCTCGGCCGCGCGGCGGGCCAGCGTGTCGTCCTCGAGCACCGGCAGGAACAGACCGCTGAATCCGGTCCGCGGGAAGCGGGCGCGGTCGACGGCGCTGGTGATCATCGCGGCCGCCGCCACGCTGCCGGGCCGACCCACGGCATCGACACCCATCGACTCGATCGTGGCCCCGATCGAATCTGCGTTCCGGGGAAAGGGTGCGGGGCTGAAGTCGATTCCCCCGAAGCGCGCGGTTCCGCTCCGCTCCAGCGTCCGCGCCACCGACTCGATGGACGCGGCGGCCTCCTCGATCCGGTCGACGAGCCGGTCGAGTGCCCGGGCCGGCGACGACGCCTCGGCGAACGCGCTCCGGGCGAGGTCCGCGGCCTCGGTCGCGACGGCGAACTCGGCGGGTGCCCCGGCCCGCGCGTACGCGGACGGCAGGAAGGGGACGCCGGCCGGAACGCGGGCCAGGGCCGAGAACCGGAGATTGGCGAAACCGTTGGGCTCGATCGGCGCCGCGGCGAGGATCACGTCGGCGGCATGGGCCGCCTGTTCCCCGAAGAGTTGCCCGTGGCCGTCGTCCATCTGCAGCGTCACGAACACCCGCTGCGTCTCGTCGAGGATCCGCGGGAGGGCCTCGACCCAGCGGTGCGGATCCCCGGGACGGTGCGGACCGAGTGCCGCGTAGTCGATCCCGCGGTCGTGGGCCCTGCCTTCGATCTCCCGGGCGAGTTCGATCAACGCGTCCGGGGAGCGAGCGGGCTCCACGACGTCGCTCAACGGGGGAAGCGCCAGGCGCACCGTCTGGACCTCGAATCCGGCGTCCACGTAGGCCGCGCGGGCACGGCCCAGGAAGCCGGCCACGGCGTCCACGCCGTCGAGGTCCGCGCAGAAGCCGGTGATCGATCGGATCTTCATGGACGAGCGCTCCCGAGTCGGGGTCGACGTGATCTCTTGCTCCGAGAACGCAAACCCGTCGAGGGGTCGCGGCAGGAGCCGGCACCGGGCGACGAAGCACCGGGCGACGAAGGCCGACGGTCCGATGGACACAATCTCTACCACGATCGCATCGATGTCTCGACACTGGCGTCGGGTGGCTCGTGATCGCATGATGGGGGTCATGACCGACCCCGAGCCCGGCTTCGTGCCCTTCACACTGCCCGATCTGTCCGAGGACGAGCGCCAGGCGCGCGGACGCGCCTGGTTCGAGGAACTCGACCGCCGCCGCAGCGTGCGCGACTTCTCCGACGCGCCGGTGTCGCGTACGTGCATCGAGTGGGCCATCCGGGCGGCCAGCACCGCTCCGTCGGGAGCGCACCGCCAACCCTGGACCTTCGTCGCCGTCAGCGCGGACGAGACCAAGAAGCGTATCCGCGAGGCAGCGGAACGGGAGGAGCACTCGTTCTACGAGGGCGGGCGCGCGCCCGACGAATGGCTGGACGCGCTCCGGCCCATCGGGACCCACTGGCAGAAGCCCTTCCTCGAGACCGTCCCCTGGATCGTGGTCGTCTTCGAACAGTTGTCCGGCTACGACGAGACGGGGAGGCGCCAGCGCAACTACTACACGAAGGAGAGCGTGGGCATCGCCTGTGGGCTCTTCGTGGCGGCGCTGCACCGGATGGGGTTGGTCACGCTGACGCACACGCCCAGCCCCATGGGCTTCCTGCGCGAGATCCTGGGGCGGCCGTCGAACGAGCGGCCCTTCATCCTGTTCCCGGTCGGGAGGCCGGCGGACGACTGTCGCGTGCCCGACCTGCGGCGCAAGGAACTCGACGAGGTCGCGATCTTCGATCCGCGGCCGCAACGGCCACGGGGTACGGGGCCCGAGTCCACACCCGACCCGACACCCGACCCGACACCAGGAGACGATCGATGAGTCTCGAAGCACTGTACGTGGCCCACGTCGGCCGCGTGATCGCCGACACCGAAGCCGCGCTCGAACGCTCGAAGGCGGCCGGGGCCGCGTTCGACGGGGTCGTCTTCCACGCCGGGGGCGAACTGCTCGTCCACCGTGACGACCAGACGCACGTCTTCCGCCCCGACTACCACTTCGCGCGCTGGGTGCCGCTGGCCGGTCCCGACCATCTGATCTCGTTCGAGCCCGGCCGGAAACCCCGGCTCGTCCGGGTGGTGCCGAAGGACTACTGGTACGAGTCGCCTCCGCCGCCACCGGTCGACATCACGCGGGTCTTCGAGGTCGTCGAGGTCGAGGACGTCGACGAAGCCGTCGACGCGCTGCGGTCGCGCCCCCGCCACGCTTTCGTGGGGGCCGACGGCGAGGTCGCCGAAGCTCTCGGTCTCGATCCCGGCGCGCAGGAGCCCGAGACCCTCATGGCGAGCCTGGACTGGTCGCGGGGGACCAAGACCGATTACGAGGTCGAGTGCCTGCGGCGGGCCGGCTCGCGCGCCGCCCGTGGGCACCGGATCGTCCGGGAGGGGGTGGCCGCCGGTCGCAGCGAGCGGCAGATGCACCACGACTACCTGGCGGCGACCTCGATGGTCGAGGACGAGGTGCCGTACCCGGCGATCATCGGCTGGGACGATCACGCCGCCGTTCTGCACTACACCCGCAAGGACGTCACGCCCCCGGCGCCCGGCGGCGTTCTGCTGATCGACGCCGGGGCCAGTTTCCAGGGCTATGCCTCGGACGTGACGCGCACCTACGTGACCGACAAGGCCCCGTCACGCTTCGCAGAGCTGCTCGACGGGATGGACGACCTCGAGCGGGAACTGGTCGACGCCGTCGGGCCCGGGGTCCCCTACGTCGACCTGCACCGGCGGGCCCACGAAGGCGTGGCCAGTCTGCTCGCCGACACCGGCGTGTTCCGATGCCCGGCCGCCGAGGCCATCGAGAAACGCCTCAGCCTCCCCTTCCTCCCGCACGGCCTGGGGCATCACCTGGGCCTGCAGGTGCACGACGTGGGAGGGCGGCAGGCCGATCCGTCGGGAACGACCGTGGATCCGCCCGAGGACTTCCCGCACCTGCGGACGACGCGCACCCTCGAGCCGGGGCACGTGGTGACGATCGAACCGGGTCTGTACTTCGTGCCGATGCTGCTGGATCCGCTCCGCGAAGACGAGCGTGGGGCCCTGGTCGACTGGGACCTCGTCGACGAGTTGCTGCCCTTCGGTGGGATCCGGATCGAGGACGACGTGTTGGTCACCGAGGACGGGCGCGAGGATCTCACGCGCCCGCAGATTCCCGGTCACCGCGACTGAGGGTGCCCGCCACGGGCGTGACGGGCCGAGAACTCAGTCCACGTAGACGACCATGCGGCCGTTGCCGTAGCCGTCGATGTTGATGTCGAGACCGGTCTTCTGCTCGGCCTCGCCGAACCAGGCCACCAGACCCTCGCCCGCCTCGTCGGGAGGCTCGGAGTAGTGTCCGAGCTTCAGGCGGGGCGTGCCGGGGCTGTTGAACAGGCCGGCGCAGACGTTCAGCACCTCACGGAAGTTCTCACTGAGGTTCTCGGCGACCTGTCCCGCGCGGATGCTGTCCTGGGCCATGCTGGCGGGGATCAGCGAGAGCGCAGCGCCGCCGTAGGCCGCGGTCGCGACGTCGCACGCGATCACGGCGCCGAGGGTGCCGTCCTCTTCGTCGTAGACGGCGAAGATCCAGTTCGCGGTGCCGTCGAAGTCGACGGCGGGGTTCTTCCGGGCGGTCGTGTCCTTGCCGAGCAGGCTGGTGAGCATCTCGGCGATCTCGACGGCCGTCGGGCTCGCGTAGGTGAGAGCAGCCATCGTTCCTCCGGTCGGGAACAGCGGTGTGGTTGGAGCCGGGGGTCGCCTTCTCCGGTGGCGACGACGATCAGCTCTTGTTCATGAGGACGACGAGATAGGCTTCGATCTCCCCCAGAGCGACCTGGGTGACCTGGAGGTCCTGGCGGTCGTTCGGGGAGATGTGCCCGTGGATCATCGTCGGCAGACCCAGCGTCAACCCTCGATAGCGGCTGTCCATGACCTGCTTCAACGAGCCGGCCAGGATGTTCACGATCTCGCCGAAGGCGTCGGCCATGACCGAGTCGGTGAGCTCGGGGTCGCCGGCTTCCATCATCATGAGGGCGCCGGCGAGCCGCCGGCAGTCCCCGCGTCCGGCGGCGATGCCGATCTGCATCTGCACCTCGGGCGAGATGAGGGCCAGATAGGCGCCCGACATCTGCAGCGAGAGCTTCTCGGCCTCGCCGACACGTCGGCATCCGGCGGTGATCGAGAGGGCCTCGCGCGCGACTTCGTCGGTGGCGCGGACGAGACCGTCCGACCACTCCTGACAGGGAGTCGTCACGGTCATGAGACGGCCGCCGCGATGTTCTCGGAGAAGTCGTTCGCCGTGAAGGGCTTGCTGATGAGGAACGCCGCGCCGGCCTCCTGGGCCTGCTGGCGCATCTCGGTGGTGCCCTCCGACGTCACGAAGCCGAAGTTCACGTCGTTGCCCTCGGCGCGCAGGGCTCGCAGGAACTCGATGCCGTTCATCTCGGGCATGTTCCAGTCGCACAGCACGATGTCGGGTGCATCGGCCTTCACGGCGTCGAGACCTTCGCGGCCGTTCGTGGCCTCGCTCATGGTCGCGTCGCCGTAACCGGCCTGCTTCAGGGTGCGCTTGACGATCATACGCATGGCCTTGCTGTCGTCCACGATCAGGATCTTCATCCGGGTTCCCCCTCGGTCGTTTCTCGTTCGGCCATATCGGCCGATGCTCCGGCAGTTGCTGCCGGTCCTCGTGTGACGTCGTTCCGTTCAGGCGACGTTCGCCGGGTCCTTCCGGCCCGTTTCTGCATTCTTCGCCGAACGGTGGGTGTCCGCACCCGCCTCGTTCACTTCGGCGAGCACGACGCGTACCGGTTGACACTCGCTGCGGAATCCGACCCGCGTGACCGGATGACTTCCCGGCACCGCGAGGCGCGTGTGGATCCCGGTGGCCACGGTCGGCAGGGAGAGCTGGCTCGGTCCCGGGACCAGGCCCTTGACGTTGCCGCCGATCATGTTGGCGACCTCGCCCACGGCGTCGTGCAGCAGCTCGTCGTCGACCTCGTCGTGCTCGAGTTCGAACATCGCGGCGGCGATGGCGATCCCGAGGGTCGACGGGCACGACAGGATCACGCTGCCGTTCCAGCCGCCCGAGATGTGCACGCACGCAGACACGGTCTCGTCCCCGTCGGGTGGATGGTGGTCGTCCTCGACGGGTTCGATACCCATGGCCAACACGGTCTCCCACACGGTCCGCGTCAGTTCGATGACTTCGGCTTCCAGGAATTGCATTCCCGTTCCTCCTCGAGTGGTCAGCGGACGCGGTACACCACGGTCCTGCCGAGCCGTACGATCTCGAAATCGTCGGCGAAATTGATCACGGTCTCGGCCCCACCCAGGAAGAGGGTGGCACCGGGGGCCAGGACGCTCTTCAGGCGTCCGAGGATCTGTCGCTTGGTGTCGGGATCGAAGTAGATCAGCACGTTCCGCAGGAAGACGATGTCGAACTTCGGCATGCTGGGCCAGGGTTCGACCAGGTTCATCTTGCGGAACCGGACCAGTCGGCGGACCTCGGGCTTGATCTGCCACTGGAGGCCGACCCTCTGGAAGTGTTTGACCATGAGCGGCGCGGGCAGCCCACGGTTGATCTCGAGCTCGCTGTACGCGCCCGAGCTGCTCTTCTCGAGCATCTCGTCGGAGATGTCGGTGCCCAGGATCTCGACCTGCCAGCCGTTGATCTTCGCCCCGAAGTGCTCCTGCAGGGTGATCGCGATCGAGTAGGGCTCCTGACCGCTGGAGCAGGCGGCACACCAGACCCGTAGCGAACGATTGGACTGGTTGCGCTCCAGGGTCCCGGGCAGGACCTCGGTCCGGAGGGTCTCGAAGGGATGGTGATCGCGGAAGAACGAGGTCTCGTTCGTGGTCATCGCGTCGATGACTTCGCTCTGCAGCGCTGCGGAGCCGCCGGACTGGAGCTTCGTCACCAGCTCGCCCAGGTCGGTCAGGGAGTGGGCGCGCAGGATCGGGTGCATGCGCGACTCGACCAGGTACTCCTTGCCCGGCTCGAGCACGATTCCGGCGCCGCGGTAGACGATCTCGCGGATCACGTCGAAGTGGCTGGTCGCGATCGTCATGGTGTCACTCCCGCTCGGACCGGGTTCTGGCTCGCGCGGGCACCGGCCCGTACGACGCTCGTGATCTCGGACGCGATGGAGTCGATCGACACGATCGAATCGGCCAGCCCTTCCTTGGCCACGTGACCCGGCATTCCCCACACCACCGACGACTCGGCGTCCTGGACGACGACGTGGGCCCCGAGTTCGCCCAGTTTCCGACAACCCTCGAGTCCGTCGCGGCCCATGCCCGTGAGGATCACCACGAGCACGCGGTCGCGGTGCGTCTCGACGATCGAGTCGAGCATGACGTCGACAGCGGGTCGGCAGGAGTTCACCGGAGGCCCGTCGTCCAGCTTCACCCGGATCGCGCCCTCGGATCGGACGAGCGTCAGGTGCCGGTCGCCGGGGGCGAGGTGGACGTGACCCGGCTCGACGACCACGTCGTCGCTCGCCTCGGTCACCCGTAGCGACGACGCTCCGTCGAGTCGTTGTGCCAGGAGCTTGGTGAACAGCGGTGGCATGTGCTGGGTGATCACCATCGGGACACCCAGATCGGCGGGAAGGGATCCGAGCACGGTGGCCAGCGCGTTCGGCCCTCCGGTGGAGACCCCGATCGCGACCAGGTCGACGGAGCTCTTCCGTTCGCGGCCTCGCGGCGGGGGCACCGTGTCCGGAATCGCGACCGAGGGTCGAGACTCCGGAGTGCTCGGCGTCGGACCATCGGGAGGCGGGTCGCTTCGTGTCGGCCGTCGCCGGATCGAGTGCGTTTCGACCAGCGAGCGCAGACGGGGGAGCAGTTCGTCGCGGACGGCCTGGAAGGCTCCTTCCTGACTGTCCTGGTTGCTGGGTTTCGCCACGCAGTCACTGGCCCCACGGGCCAGGGCCTCCAGGGCCGCCTCGCCGCCCTGCGTGGTCAGCGTGCTGAACATGACGACCGGCAACGACCGGTCGCGGGCCCGGATCGCCTCGAGGGTCTCGAGGCCGTTCATCACGGGCATCTCGACGTCGAGGACCACCGCATCGATGTCGTGCTGCTCGAGGGCGCGCAGCGCCAGGTGACCGTTGGCCGCCGACGCGGTCACCTCGAAGTCCGGGTCGCTGCCCAGGATCCTCTTCAGCGCGCGGCGGATGAACGCGCTGTCGTCGACGATGAGGATGCGGATGGTCATCGTGGTCCGTTCCTAGGCCGTCACGCCGAGCATGTTGAGCTTGTCCTGGAGCGCTTCCTTGGTGAAGGGCTTCATGATGTACTCGTCGGCTCCGGCTTCGAGGGCCTTGACGACCTGGGCGGTCTCGGTCTCGGTCGTGACCATGCACAGCTTCATGGAGGCGTACCGGTCTTCCTTGCGGACGGCCTTGACGAATTCGTAGCCGTTCATCTCGGGCATGTTCCAGTCGACCAGCGCCAGGTCGAAGGGTTCGCCGCCCTGCAGCTGCTCGAGGGCCTCGGCCCCGTGGCCCGCCTCGACGACCTCGGCGCCGATGGATTTCAGCGTCTTCTTCAGGATCATGCGGATGGCGCGGGAATCGTCGATGACGAGTACTCGCATTCTGCCCACCTCAACGATTGGCCACGTCGCCCTCGAGACTCGTGACGAGTCCGGTGAGCTCGGTGGTCATACGGGAGAAGTCCTCGATGGCGGCGCGGGTCTCGTCCGCCCCGGAAGCGGCGCTGCTCGCCGCCGTCGTCAGTCCGGCCATGTTGGCGCGGATGTGGACGCCGCTCTCGGCGGCGTCCTTCACGTTGCTGCGGATCGCGTCGGCGGTGCCGGCCTGTTCCTCGACGGCGCCGATGATCGATTCCTGGATCTCGTTGATCCGTTCGACCACCGTGCCGATCTGCTGGATGGCGCCCACCGCGTTCTGGGTGTCGTTCTGGATCGCTTCGATCTTCAGGCCGATGTCGCCGGTGGCCTTGGCCGTCTCGTTGGCGAGCTCGCGGACCTCGTTGGCCACGACGGCGAATCCGCGTCCGGCCTCGCCCGCGCGAGCGGCCTCGATGGTCGCGTTCAGGGCCAGCAGGTTGGTCTGCTCGGCGATCGAGTTGATCAGCTTGACCACGTTGCCGATCTCGGCGCTGCTCTGGCCGAGACGGGTCACGTTCTCGTTCGTGTTGCGCGCGGCGTCGACCGCGTCGCGGCCGACCTCACCGCCGTCGCGTGCGCTCGTGGCGACGGCATGGATGGTGTCGCTCAGCTCCTGCATCTTGTTGCTGACGGCTTCGACGCTCGTGTTCACGCGGTCGAAGTGGGAACTGATCATCTGCGCCTTGTCGGAGGTCTGGCCGGCGTTGCCGGTCATCACGAACATCAGGTCGCTCATCTGGCCGGCGGCCTGGGCCAGGTCGCGGACACTGCGGGCGACAGGGGTGGTGCGGTCCTGCACCGCCTGTTCGTGGTCCCGCACGCGGTCGACGATCCGGCGGACCCACGGCGCGGCCAATCCGTTGAGATCGAGCTGATCGGTCCGGTCGTGCGCGAGGGCGTCGGCCATCTCCTCGAGCGGCGAGAAGATCGTCCGCTGGGCGAGCCACGCTCCGCCCACGGCCCACGCCACCGCGAGACCGAGTCCCGGCATCCATCCGGCCACGGATCCCACGACCACCGACGTGCCCGTGCCCAGACCGACGAGCGCGCCGCAGAACAGCGCTTCGCGGCTCGACCGCGATCCCGATGTCGTCTTGGTCGTCTCGTCCACGACGTCCTCCTCGGCTTCCACGAGGTCCGGTGTGATCAGGCGGCCGCGCCCTCGAATTCCATGAGCTTGTCCGGATCGAGGATCTGCAGCAGGCGGCCCTCGAGCTTGTACACGCCCGCGAGCAGGGCGCGGATCCGGGGATTCACGTTCTCGGGGGCGGCTTCGAGCAGGTCGTCGGCCGGCGACATGACGTCGCCGATCTCGTCGACCAGCAGGCTGACGCCGCCGTCCGGACGGCGGATCACGACGTTGATCGGACGTCGTCCGTCGGAGCGCGGTGGCAGACCGACGCGCTCACGGAGGTCGACCGCAGTCATGATCTGCCCCCGCAGGTTGATGAGGCCCCGGATCACCGGAGCGCTCAGCGGGACCTCGGTCATCTCCTGGAAGCGCAGGATCTCCTGGACACGACCGACTTCGATCCCGAAGAAGTCGTCGTCGAGGTAGAAGGTGCAGTACTGCGTCTCGTTGGGCACGTCGGCCTCCTAGGCGATCGCCGTTTCCTGTTGGGTGAAGAACGACGGGTCGGCTGCCCGGATCACGCCCTCGGCGTCGACGAGGTCGGTCACGCGACCCTGGATCACGGCCGAGCCGAGCAGGCCCGGCCGATCGCTCTCGCGCTTGACCGTGATGTTCTCGTGCACGATGTCGACGATGTCGTCGACGAGCAGACCCACGCTGCGGTCGTTCTTGGTGTAGACCACGACCTGCAGCTTCTCGTCGGCCTCGCGTGGCCGCGGCGCGTAGCCACCCAGGACGTTCGAGACCGGAATCAGCGGCAGCAGTTCGTCGCGGTACTGGACGACCTGCTGGGTGCCGGCCTGTTCCACGCGCTCGGGCTCGAATTCCTCGAGGCGGGCGACCATCTCCAGCGGCATGCCCAGGCGGGAACCCTCGCCGACGGTGAAGAGCAGCAGGGTCTTCCGCTCGCCGGCGTCGTCGGCTCCGTCGTCCTGCAGGGCGGCTCCGTGTTCGCGGATCTCGCTGAGCACTCCGGCGCCCTGGGCGACACCGATCACGTCGAGGATCAGCGCCACCGCGCCGTCGCCCATGATCGTCGCCCCGGCGTAGGTCGCCAGGTTCTTGATCTCCGAACCCAGTGGCTTGACCACGATCTCCTCGGTGTCGTTGATCGAGTCGACGACCAGGCCGAAATCCCGTTCGTCGGCCTGGAGCACGACGATGTTCACGATCGGGTCGTCGGGGTCGAGCTCGGCCTCGGGCAGGCCCAGCTCGCGATTCAGGTAGACCAGGGGCAGCAGGTTGCCACGCAGTCGGTAGACCGGCGTCCCGTGGATCAGCTCGATCCCGTTGCGGGCCACGTCGCCCTCGAGACGCAGCAGTTCGATCAGGCTCACCTGCGGGATCGCGAAACGGTTCTGCGCGGCCGCGACGATCTGCGCCGGGATGATCGCGAGTGTGAGCGGAATCTTGATCCGGAAGGTCGTGCCCTGTCCCGCGCGGGTCTGGATCTCGATGGTGCCGCCGATCTTCTCGATGTTCGTGCGGACCACGTCCATGCCGACGCCGCGCCCGGACACGTTCGTCACCTGCTTGGCCGTCGACAGGCCGGCCTTGAAGATCAGGTTCGCGACCTCGCGTTCGCTCATCGCCTCGGCCTGGTCCTCGGTGATGAGACCGTTGCGGACCGCCTTGGCGGCGATGGCGCCGGTGTCGATGCCGCCGCCGTCGTCGGCGATCTCGATGTTCACCAGCCCGCCCTCGTGGAAGGCGCGGAGCAACAGCACTCCCTCGGCGGGCTTGCCGTTCGCCCTGCGCGTCTCGCAGTCCTCCACGCCGTGGTCGACGGCGTTGCGGACGAGGTGGGTCAGCGGATCCTTGATCGCCTCGATCAGGGTCTTGTCGAGTTCGGTGTCCTTGCCCTCCATCTCCAGCCGGATCTTCTTGCCGCAGGAGTTGGCGAGGTCGCGGACCACGCGGGGAAGCTTGTTCCAGATGTTCCCGATCGGCTGCATGCGCGTCTTCATGACGTTCTCCTGCAGCTCGGAGGTGAGAACGTTCAGCCTCTGCGTGGTCGAGGCGAAGACCGGGTTCTGGACCTGGGCTCCGTACTGGAGGATCTGGTTGCGGGCGAGGACGAGCTCGCCGACCAGGTTCATGAGCTTGTCGAGCAGGCCGACGTCGACCCGGATCGCCTGTTCGGTGGCGCTCCTGGCGGCGGCATCGGCTCTCGCCTGGGCCTGTTCCGACGGTGCCTGCGATTCGTTCGTCGGTGCCGCCTTGCTGACCTGCACCGTCGCGGCGTGGACCTGATCGACGGCCGGGTCGGCATCGGCCGTCCCGGCGTGGTCGTCGCACGCGTCGTCGGCCCCGGTCTCGTCGGGCGCCTCCGTCCCGTCCGTGACGTCTTCGGTCTGCACGTCGGTGGCTGCGTCCGCGTCCTCCGCGCCGTCCTCGAGACCGCCCGTCTTCTGCAGGCGCTCGAGCTCGGCGATCAGGGCGGAGTAGTCGGTGTCCCCTTCGGTCTGCGTCGACTCGATGTGTCCGAGCATCTCGCGCACCGCGTCGCCCATGTGCAGCAGGGTGTCGGTGATCGGGCGGTTCACGGCCCAGTGGCCGTCGCGCAGCAGGCTCAGGAGGTTCTCCCCGGTGTGGGTGACCTTCTCGAGCTTGCCGAAGCCGAGGAACCCGCAGGTACCCTTGATCGTGTGGATCGTCCGGAAGATCGACGCGATGATGTCGGTCTCCTGCGGATTCTCCTCGAGCGAGACCATGTCCTGCTCGAGCTGATCGAGGTTCTCGTAACTCTCGACGAGGAATTCCTGGAGGACTTCGTCCAGTTCGCTCATGCCACCGGCCTCGCGATTCGTGCTCCGATGTCCCGCACGCGGCGGGCTCGATTCGCTCTACGGGGCGGATATCGGTCGTCTCCGGGCCCGGCTTTAGGCGGGAATCCGGCGGACGGTGGCTCCCGGAGCTTCCCGGCCGCGGGTCGGGACGGGTGGTGGATCCACTCGGCGTGCTGGTGGACGCAACCCTCGGTGCTTTCTATACTTGCCGACTCCGGCCAGAGGACGACCGCGCGCACCACCAGACGGTGGCCACCGCGACGCGGTCCGCGAAAGGTGATCGATGAGCGAACGAGTGCTTCGGATCGGGAACGCGAGCGGTTACTGGGGCGACGACCTGACCGTGCTGCGGCGCCAGATCGAAGGCGGCCCCCTGGACTTCGTCACCCTGGACTTCCTCGCCGAGATCACCATGTCGATCCTTCAGAAGCAGCGGGATCGCGATCCGTCGGCCGGCTACGCCCGCGACTTCGTCGACCAGATGGACGAGGTCATGGCCGCGGCGCTCGAGCGCGACGTGGTGGTCATCAGCAACGCCGGCGGCGTGGCGCCCCGGGCCTGCGCGGACGCGATCCTCGAGCGCGTCCGGGCCCGTGGTCTGGACCCTCGGATCGGCGTGGTCGCCGGCGACGACCTGCTCGATCGCCTGCCGGGCTGGCACGAGGAGGGAGTCGACCTCTCCAACATGGACGACGGTCGGAGCTTCGACACGATCGTCGGGCGCGTGAGCAGTGCGAACGCCTACTTCGGAGCCGCTCCGGTCGTCCGGGCACTCGAAATGGGCGCGCAGATGATCGTCACCGGCCGCGTCACCGACACCGGGATTACCCTGGCCCCCATGATCCAGCGCCTGGGCTGGGCCGCCGACGACTGGGATCGTCTGGCCGCGGGGATCGTCGCCGGTCACATCCTCGAGTGTGGAGCCCAGAGCACGGGGGGGAACTTCACCGACTGGCGCCGCGTGGGCGACTTCCACCGCATCGGCTACCCGATCTGCGAGATGCACGAGGACGGAAGCTTCGTCCTGACCAAGCACGAGGGCACCGGCGGTATGGTGTCGGTCGAGACCATCAAGGAACAGTTGCTGTACGAAATGGGGGATCCGCACCGCTACCTCACGCCGGACGTGGTGGTGGACTTCTCGAGCATCCGTCTCGAGTCCGACGGCCCGGACCGCGTGCGCGTGTGGGGCGTGCGAGGCGCGCCGCCGACCGAGTTCCTGAAGGTCTCGGTCAGCTACTCCGACGGGCACAAGGCCTCGGGCGCGGTGATCGTCTCGGGCCCCGAGGCCCGCGACAAGTGCGAGGCCTTCGCCGACATCCTGTGGAAGCGACTTCCCGAGTACGAGGAATCGCTCACCGAGTACGTGGGTGCCGATGCGACCTGGGGTCCGCTCAGTCCGAGCGCCGATGCGAACGAGATCTACCTGCGCTTCGGAGCGCGCGACCACGACGCGGCGAAGCTGGGCGAGTTCAGCAAGATGCTTCCGGCGCTGATCCTCTCGGGGCCGCCGGGAGTGGCCGTCACCGGGGGGCGCCCACGGGTGCAGGGGGTGGTCGCCTACTGGCCGCTGCTCGTTCCACGCGAGCGCTGCACGGCGCAGGTGACCGTCGTCGCGGGAAGCGGCGAGGAGAGCGCCGAGGTCGGGTTCACCGGACCCACCGGACCCGGTGCCTGCGAGGGGACCGCGGCGACCCTCACCGAAGCGCCGGCTCCATCGGGTGAGACGGTCACGGTTCCCCTGCGGCGCGTGGCCCACGGGCGCAGCGGCGACAAGGGCGACACCTGCAACATCGGCGTCATCGCGCGGCATCCCGCCCTGTACGGTTGGATGCGGGACACCCTGACCGCGGAGTGGGTGAAGGAGCGCTTCACCGGAATCGCCCACGGCGACGTCGAGCGCTTCGAGGTGCCGAACCTCGACGCCCTGAACTTCCTCCTGCACGAGTCGTTGGGTGGGGGCGGGACCCTCGCGCTGAAGATCGACGCCCAGGGCAAGACCTTGAGCCACGCATTGCTCGGCTGCGAGGTCGAGATCGACCGCGCGCTGCTCGACCTCGTGGAGGACGCGTCGTGAGCCGTCTGCGTCTCGAGCCGTCGGGTGACGTCCTGACGATCGTCCTCGACCGCCCCGACGCGCGGAATGCGCTCGACGAGCAGGCCATCGCCGAACTGACCGAGGCCCTGCGCGGACCCGCGTCCGATTCCGGCGTGCGCTTCGTGGTGCTCCGGGGCGAGGGCAAGGTCTTCTGCGCCGGGGCCGACCTCGACTACATGCGCCGCCTGGCGGCCGCCGACGACGAGACGAACCAGGCCGATGCACGCCGGCTCGGTGCGCTGTTCGACGCCATCGCCGGCTGTCCGCATCCCGTGCTCGCCGCGGTGCACGGCGCGGCGATCGGGGGCGGTATCGGACTCGTCGCGGCCGCCGACCTCGTGGTCGCGACCGAGGGCACGAAGTTCGGCTTCACCGAGGTCCGCCTGGGCATCGTGCCCGGTGTGATCTCGCCCTACGCCGTGCGGCGGCTCGGACCGGCCGTCGCCCGCCGCCTGTTCCTCACCGGCGAGATCTTCGCCGCACCCGTCGCGCGGGACTTCGGCCTGGTCGACGAGATCGTCGCCGACGGCGCACTCGATCCGGCGATCAGCCGCTGGGTCGAGCGGTTGCGGGTCGGGGGCCCCGGGGCACAGACCGCCGTGAAGCGGCTGCTCGACGACGTGCTCGACGCACCCCTGGCCGAGGCGGTGCAACGCACGCCGGCGCACATCGCCCGCCAGCGGGCCACCGACGAGGCGCGCGAGGGATTCGCCGCCTTCTTCGAGCGGCGCCCACCCTCGTGGTCGCCGGAGGCGAAGTCATGAGGGCGCGTCCGTTCCGCCGCGTGCTCGTGGCCAACCGCGGGGAGATCGCCGTCCGCGTTCTTCGCGCCTGCCGACAGCGAGGACTCGAGACCGTGGCCGTGGTCAGCGAGGCCGACCGCGCGTCGCTGGCCGCTCAGTTGGCCGACCAGGTCGTCGAGATCGGTCCGGCCCCCGCCGCCGAGAGCTATCTGCGTATCGACGCCATCCTCGACGCCGCGCGGGGCACCGGCGCCGATGCGATCCATCCCGGCTACGGATTCCTGGCAGAGAACGCCGCCTTCGCCCGGGCCTGCGACGACGCCGGGGTGGTGTTCATCGGACCGGGTGCCGACGTGATCGATGCCATGGGGGTGAAGACCGAGGCCCGCCGCCGCATGGAAGAGGCCGGGGTGCCGGTCGTGCCCGGGGCGCTGCTCGAGGGCGACGACCCTGCGGCCTGGGAGGCCGCCGGCTCCGGCGTCGGCTATCCGTTGCTCGTGAAGGCCGCCGCCGGAGGTGGGGGCAAGGGCATGCGCGCCGTCCACGGAGCGGCGGATCTGGTCGACGCGATCGGCGCCGCCCGCCGGGAGGCGGCCAGTGCCTTCGGCGACGCCACCGTGTACCTGGAACGACTGCTGATCCGGCCACGCCACGTGGAGGTCCAGGTCCTCGGCGACACCCACGGTCACGTCCTGCACCTGGGCGAGCGTGATTGTTCGGTACAGCGTCGGCACCAGAAGGTGGTGGAGGAGTCGCCCGCCCCCGGGCTGAGCGACGACCTGCGGGCGCGCCTGCACGACGCCGCGGTGCGTGCCGCCCGGGCCGTGGACTACGTCGGCGCCGGAACCGTCGAGATGCTGCTCGACGCATCGGGGGACTTCTTCTTCCTCGAGATGAACACCCGTCTGCAGGTCGAACATCCCGTGACCGAGAACGTCACCGGGGTCGACCTGGTGGAGGCCCAGTTGCGCGTGGCCGCCGGCGAACGGCTGGCGCTCACGCAGGACGAGATCCGCGCCCACGGTCACTCGATCGAGGTGCGGCTGTACGCCGAGGATCCCGCCCGGGGCTTCCTGCCGCAGACGGGCACGCTGCACCTCTTCGAACCGCCGGCAGGTCCGGGCGTGCGCGTGGACACCGGCGTGACGACGGGCAGCGAGGTCACGCTGCACTACGACCCGATGATCGCGAAGCTGTGCGCGTGGGGCGCGGACCGCGAACAGTCGCGCCGGCGTCTGATCGAGGCCCTGAGCGAGACCACCGTGCTCGGTCCGACGACGAACCTGTCGCACCTGCTGGCGATCCTCGGACACGAGGCCTTCGCCTCGGGTGCGGTGCACACCGGATTCCTCGAAGAGCACCTGGCCGACTGGAGCCCCGACGGCGAGGGGAACGTGGACACCGACGAGGCCCTGTGGCTGGCGGCGGCGGCGAGTTTCGCTCTCGACCCGGGGGGCGGGACGGCGCGCCGTTCCGACCGCGACACGATCGGCGAGGCGCCGGGACCCTGGGAGGACCTGGGTCCGCTGCGCCTGGTCCCCGCGCGGGAGGACGGATGATGGAGATCGATCTCGAACGCGACGGCCGCCGTCGACGGACAAGGGTCCATCGCGAGGGCGACGACACCCTGCGCGTGCAGATCGACGGGGGCGACGCCCGCACGGTACGGGTGATCGCGCGCGACGAGAACACGCTCCTGCTCGACGTCGACGGCCGTCGGCATCGCCTTCGCTGGGTGCGGCGGGGGCGCGAGCTCCACCTGGGTCTGCGCGGTCACTCCGCGCACTTCCACTGGGTGGAGGAGGACGAGGTCGACGAGACCGTCGGGGCCGCCTCGCCGGTGGTCCGAGCGCCGATGCCCGGCAGGGTTCTCGAGGTGACCGTGGCGGCGGGCGACCCCGTCGCGGCGGGGCAGGTGGTGGCGCGCATCGAAGCGATGAAGATGGAGATCGCCCTGTCGAGCGACGTGGCCGGGCGGGTGTCGACGGTCCACGCCGGCAAGGACGCTCTCGTCGAACCCGATCAGCCCGTGGTGACGATCGAGCCGGACGGCGAGGCGGATTGAACCGCGAGACCCGCATCCGCGCCGACCTGGCGCTGGTCCTGGTCACGATCTTCTGGGGAGTCACCTTCCCGCTGATCCGCAGCGCACTCGCCGACGTCGGTCCGCACCAGTTCATCGGGTGGCGCTTCGCGCTCGGCACCGCGGCCTTCCTGCCGCTGGTGGTCCTCGATCCGGGGGCCCGCGCCGGGCTGCGCCGGGCACTGCTCCCCGGCGCGCTGCTGGGATTGATCGCGTGGTCGTCCTACGTGTCCCAGACGATCGGCCTGCAGACCGTGCCGGCGGGGCGTGCCGCCTTCATCACCGGCACGGCGGTGATCATCGTGCCGCTGCTGGCTCCGGTGTTCCGGGCCGGTCGGCCCACGGCGGTCGACTTCGCCGCGGCCGTGGTGGCGGCAGGGGGGCTGTACCTGCTGACCGGAGCCGGCGCGACCGGCGTGTCCGGCTTCGGGGTGGGGGATCTCTGGGTGCTCGCCTGCGCCCTGGGTTACTCGACGTACGTGCTCGTATTGCAACGTGTTCTGACGGTCGAGCACCACCCGACCAGCCTCGCGTTCACGCAGGTGGCCACGATCGGACTGATCGGGGTCGCCGTGCTCGGCGTCCGTGGGAATGTCGCGATCGAGCTCTCGGGGGACGTGGTGCGCGCGCTCGGCTTCTGCGCGCTGGTGGCGACGGTGGGGACCTTCTGGTTGCAGACCCGGTTCCAGGGCTCGACGACGCCGCAGCGGGCATCGCTGATCTTCTCGCTCGAGCCCGTCTTCGCCACCTTCTTCGCGTGGTGGCTGCTGTCCGAGGTCCTCACGCCGCTGGGAGCGCTGGGGGCGGCCCTGATCCTCGCCGCGGTGATCGCCTCGGAGACCTGGACCGGGCGTCGAACGCACCGATCCGACGCGACGGCTGGCCAAGGCGGCGTGACCCCGGTAGACTCGTAGGACCATGAGCTCTTCCGCCGCACGCGAACGTTTCGGACGACTGGCCGCCCTCGAGGACGACCACATCGACCTGCTCGAGGGTGCCTTCCTGATCGCCCAGGAGGAGTACCCGGAGCTCGTGCTCGACGAGCAGATCCAGCGCGTCGAGGCGATCGCCCGTCGCTGTTCCGAGCACCTGGCCGGGGCCGAGGACTTCTTCCACGCGGTGTGGGTGATCAACCGTGTGCTCTTCGACGAGATGGGCCTCCGTGGCAACGTCGAAGCCTTCGACGACCCCGAGAACAGCTACCTGAACCGGGTTCTCGACCGTCGCACGGGCATTCCGATCACGCTGTCGGTACTCTACCGCGAGGTCGCGCGCCGCTGCGGGTTCCACGTCGAGGGCATCGGCCTGCCCGGTCACTTCGTCGTGCGCGTGACCGACGACTGGGGTCATACCTACGTCGATCCCTTCCACGGCGGCAGCGTCGTGACGCGCGACGATCTGTCGCGTCTGTTGCACGAGCGATTCGGCCCGCGGGCACGACTGCTCGAGGAACACCTCGAACCGGTGTCCTCCCGGCGGATCCTCACCCGCATGCTCCTGAACCTGAAGCGGATCTACGTGCGCAAGCAGGACGACGAGCGGGCGGTGCTGGCGAGCGAACGGATCGTCCTTCTGCAGCCCGATGCCGCGACCGAGCGCCGTGACCGCGGGCTCCTGTACCGCCGGACCGGTCGCCGCGCCGAGGCGATCACCGATCTCCGGTGGTACCTCAACGACCGGCCGCAGGCGATCGACGGACCCCGCATCCGGCGCGTGCTCAACGAGCTCCTGCACGAGCGCGCCGCCGAGGGATGATCCGGCGCGGGCGCGTCTCCGCCTTCCTGTTCGCGCTCCTCCTCCTCATCGACGCGGTTCCCCCCGCATCTGCGGCCGAGCGCGAGGGCTTCGCGTTGGTCCTCGGTGGCGGCGGGGCCAAGGGCCTCGCGCACATCGGCGTGATCCGGGTGCTCGAGGAACTGGACATGACCCCTTCCCTGGTCGTCGGGACCAGCATGGGGGCGTTGGTCGGCTCGCTGTACGCGAGCGGCCTCGACGCCGACGAGCTCGAGAGTCTGGTGGTCGATCGGAACTGGCTGCGGACCCTCCTCGACTCCGACGCCCCGGCCCAGCCGGTCCAGGGCGGGTGGAGCAGCCTGCCGCGCGCACAGCTGCGTCTGTGGCTCGACACCTGGCCGCCGAGTCTGCCGCCGGGAGCCAGCCAGGGACACGCGGTCGAGGGACTGATCGGCCGCCTGACCGCCGACGCGGCGTACCGGGCCGGCAACGATCTCGACCGGTTGCCGATTCCCTTCCGGTGCGTGTCGACGGATCTCATGACGGGTGAGGCGGTGGTCTTCGACGAGGGATCGGTGGCGCGCATGGTGCGGGCCAGTGGGGGACTGCCGCTGGTCTTCGCTCCGGTCGAGTACCGTGGCCGTCACCTGGTCGACGGTGGTTTCGTCGACAACCTGCCGCTCGGCGTCGCCCGGTCGATGGGATTCGAACGCGCGATCGTGGTCGACGTCAGCAATGCCTTCGTCCCTCCCGACTCGCCCCCCAGCGACCTGTTCGGATTGTTGCAGCGGTCGACGAGTCTCGCGCAGCTGGCCGAGAACACCGTCGAGGCCGGCGCGGGTGACGTGGTGCTGCGCCTCGACCTGCGCGACCACTCGTCGCTGGGTTTCTGGGCCTCCGAGGACATCGTCGACGAGGGCTACCGTCAGGCCTCGGCCCACCGCGAGGAGTTGCGCGCGGTCGGAGAGGCTGCGGGTGCGGCTGCGGCGCGACCGCAGCCACCGAAGGTGACCGTCGGTCCGTTGCGTGTCGAGGCGGTCGAGGTGCGCGGAAACCGGCGTCTGTCGGGTTGGTCGATCCGCAAGCGGTTCGACCTCGCGGCGGGCGATACGGTGCAGGCCGAAACGCTGTGGACGCGGGCGGCGGACCTGGCCCGACAGTCGATCTTCGAGAGCGTCTGGGTCGAGGCGCTGCCGCGGCCGGACGGAACGATGCGGGTGGTGACGCACGTCGACGAGCGCGATCGCCCCGAGCTGGAGCTGGCGGCGAACTACCGCGACGACATCGGGCCCGCGGCGATGCTCCGGTTGCGGCTCGACAACCGGCTCGGCGCCGGGGGTGGTCGGACGCTGACCTGGAAGGTGAGCGACGAACGGGCGAGCCTGGCCCTCGACACGTCGGTCCCGATCCGTGGTTCGAGGCGCGTCGAGTTCCGCGCCGGAGGACGGTGGGTGAACGAGCGGGTCGAGATCGAGGAGGGACCGCGCGGTGAGGACGCATGGTCGTTCCGGCGCGTCGGCGGCCATGCCGACGTCATCGTGGGTCGCGAGGTGGGCGAACCCGCCCTACGGTTCGGCTTCGAAGCGCTCGACGGCCGCCGTCACCTCGAGTCGCGCGCGCCCTCCGGCAATGGAGAGTCACGGTGGCGGGCCGTCCGTGTCCGGCTCGAGACGTGGACGGGAGGCGGGCTGAACCCGTGGCCGGGGCAGGGCTTCGCGGTCACCGGGCGGTGGGGACTGCGAACCCTGGGTGGGCGCAGCAACGCGTGGTCGGTCGAGGGCGGATGGACGCATCGACTGTTCGCGACCCGTTGGTTCGGCGCGACGTCGGTCGGCGGCGCCGCGTGGTCCGCGGCCGATTTTCCGCTGCAGTTGCTCCCGCGCGCCGGTGGGCCGCGGGGCTGGGTCGGTCAGGACCCCGACGCGATCCTCGCCCCGAAGCTGGCCTGGTCGCGTCTCGGACTGGATTTCTTCCTGAACCGCGAGATCCGCTTCGAGCTCGCAGGCGCGGTGGGTTGGTACGGTCGGGAGGGGCTGGACGAGCACCGTCCCCGCCCCGGAGTCCAGCTGCAGGTGATCTGGGAATCGGCGCTGGGGCCGGTCCAGCTCGGCTGGGCGGGAGGCCGTCGCAACGAGCCGCGGGTCGTCTTCGACGTCGGTCACGAGTTCTGAACCGGGCCGCCCGTCGTCTGCCTGCGCCAACTCTCTTCGCCAGAACGAGTTTCCGGATCGGGCGCTCCTCGGGTGAAGGTCGGGGTCGGGCCGGGCGGGCGCGGGACGGAGGTGGTGCGCCGTCGGTCGCGAGTCCCAACTGAAGTTTTCACAGGCACTTGAAACGAAAATTCGAACGGGCGCGAAAAATCGGTTGAGGCCCCCATGGCTTGTGGTAGCTTGCGCACGTCGCCACCAGATCTTGTGGAGACGGGCCCCAACCGCCTGCGGCACACCGACTTCCGGCGAACCGTGCGGTTCCGTCCTCCCCGGCCCTGGCGACGGCCACCGACGCGCGGTGTCGCGCAGTCCACGTCGAGCATCGGAAGCCCGACGGAAGCGGCGGACGAAGAGGTCCGCCCCGGGGATCCGTCGTCCCCGAAGAGTCGAGATCGAGAACCGTCGGGTGTGCGCGCGACCGCGTGACGCTCGCCCCGACACCCCAGCCCATGGACGGAAGGAGCCGAACGACCATGGCCGACGACCTCAGCCTGCACTCGGAGAAGGACGCCACCCGCACGGTCGCGAAGGACGCGACCACCCGAAAGGGCGTCCACGTCACTCGACACTTCACACGCCCCGGCGAGTCGGTCTTCGACTCCGTCGAGTGGGAACTCCGCACGGCCACGATCGCCGACGACAAGGGCGAGGTCCTCTTCGAGCAGACCGACGTCGAGGTCCCCGCGAGTTGGAGCCAGCTCGCCACGAACGTCGTCGTCTCGAAGTATTTCCGGGGGTCGGTGGGGCGGCCCGGCCGAGAGACCAGCGTTCGTCAGCTGATCGGACGGATCGTCGACACACTCACCGCCTGGGGGACCAAGGACGGCTACTTCGCGACGAACGACGACCGCGACGCCTTCCGGGACGAACTCACGCATCTGTTGCTGTACCAGAAGCTGAGCTTCAACTCGCCGGTGTGGTTCAACATGGGCGTCGAGGAGACACCGCAGTGCTCGGCCTGCTTCATCAACTCGGTCGACGACTCCATGGGT
The DNA here is from genome assembly GCA_035268685.1 of Candidatus Krumholzibacteriia bacterium. Taxonomy (NCBI): domain Bacteria; phylum Candidatus Krumholzibacteriota; class Candidatus Krumholzibacteriia; species Candidatus Krumholzibacteriia bacterium. Next base: position 48,591 of record DATFKK010000075.1, read on the forward strand.
TCGATCATGGACCTGGCCAAGACCGAGGGCATGCTCTTCAAGTTCGGCTCGGGGACCGGGACCAACTTCTCGGCCCTGCGCGGAAGCCAGGAGACCCTGCACGGCGGCGGCGTGGCGAGCGGCCCGGTCAGCTTCATGAAGGGCTTCGACGCCTTCGCCGGCGTGATCAAGAGCGGCGGCAAGACCCGCCGCGCCGCCAAGATGGTGATCCTCGACGCCGACCATCCCGACATCGAGGAGTTCATCGAGTGCAAGGTCAACGAAGAGAAGAAGGCCTGGGCACTGATCGACGCCGGCTACGACGGCAGCTTCCGCGGTGAGGCCTACGGCTCGGTGTTCTTCCAGAACAGCAACAATTCCGTCCGTGTGGCCGACGACTTCATGCGCGCCGTCCTCGAGGACCGCGAGTGGCACACGACGGCGCGTGTCGACGGGCGTACCGTCGGGACGCATCGCGCCCGTGATCTCATGCGCAAGATCAGCGAGAGCGCCTGGCACTGCGGCGATCCCGGCATGCAGTACGACACCACGATCAACGACTGGCACACCTGCAAGGGCACCGACCGCATCTACGCCAGCAATCCGTGCAGCGAATACATGTTCCTGAACGACACGGCCTGCAACCTGGCCTCGCTCAACCTGCTGAAGTTCCGCGCCGACGACCTGACCTTCGACGTCGAGGCCTTCCGCCGCGCCGTCGACGTCACCATCCTCGGCATGGAGATCATCGTCGACAACGCCAGCTACCCGCGGGATCGCATCGCCGAGAACAGCTACCGCTTCCGTCCGCTCGGACTGGGCTACGCGAACCTCGGGGCCCTCCTCATGAGCCGGGGGCTCGCCTACGACAGCGACGAGGGTCGGGACTTCGCGGCGGCCGTGACCGCGCTCATGTGCGGCCAGGCCTACCGCCGCTCCGCCGAGATCGCGGAGTCGACCGGACCGTTCGCGGGCTATCCCGAGAACGAATCGTCGATGCTCGACGTCATTGCCAAACACCGTGCGGCCGTATCGACGATCAACCGCCAGCGTGTGCCGGCCGACCTCTTCGAGGCCGCCGGGCAGAGCTGGGACGAGGCCCTCGACCTCGGTCGCGAGAACGGCTACCGCAACAGCCAGGTCACCGTGCTCGCACCGACGGGGACGATCGCCTTCATGATGGACTGCGACACGACGGGGATCGAGCCCGACATCGCGCTCATCAAGTACAAGAAGCTCGTCGGTGGCGGCTTTCTGAAGATCGTCAACCGGACCGTTCCCGAAGCCCTGCGCCGCCTGGGATACTCGGAGTCGCAGATCGAGGAGGTCGTCGCCTACGTCGACGACCAGGAGACGATCGAAGGCGCTCCGCACCTCCTCGACGACCACCTCACGGTCTTCGACTGTGCCTTCAAGCCGCAGAACGGGGTCCGCACGATCGAGCCCATGGGCCACGTGCGCATGATGGGCGCGGTGCAGCCCTTCCTGTCGGGCGCCATCTCGAAGACCGTGAACCTCCCGGAGGAGGCCACGGTCGAGGACATCGAGAACGCCTACATCGAGAGCTGGAAGCTCGGTCTGAAAGCGGTCGCGGTCTACCGGGACGGCAGCAAGCGCACGCAGCCCATGAACACCAGTCGCAGCAAGACCGACGACGCGGTCCGCAAGGAGGCCAGGGCTGCGGCGGAAGAACTGGTCGGTCCGCAGCGTCGCCGTCTGCCCGACGAGCGCACGGCGATCACGCACAAGTTCTCGATCCAGGGCCACGAAGGCTATCTGACCGTGGGTCTGTTCGAGGACGGGACGCCGGGTGAGCTCTTCGTGCGCATGGCGAAGGAGGGCTCGGTGATCAGCGGGCTCATGGACAGCTTCGCCACCGCGGTGTCGATCATGCTGCAGTACGGCGTTCCGCTCGAGGTCCTCTGCCAGAAGTTCAGCAACAGCCGGTTCGAGCCCAGCGGCTTCACCCGGAACCAGCAGATCCCCATGGCGAAGAGCATCACCGACTACATCTTCCGCTGGTTCGGGATCAAGTTCCTGGGGCACCGTCCGGCGAATGCCGATGTCGTCGAGGACGAGGTCGAGACCGCGGCGGGTGGCTCGCTGCCGCAGCTCGAGAAGACCGAGACCCCGGCGGGGCAGTCCAACGGACGCAGTGTCGGGGCCGCGGCGGTGGCGGACTCGCCACAGGGGACCACGGCGAGCGACGCGCCGCCTTGCACCGAGTGCGGTTCGGTCATGGTGCCCAACGGGAGCTGCTACCGCTGCGCGAACTGCGGGTCGACGAGCGGCTGCTCGTGATGCAGACTGGCCCGACGCCGTGATCGCGAACGGGCGTCCCGGACGGGGCGCCCGTTCCGCTTCCGCCTCCCGAACACGGAGATCGCACCATGACGAAGACTGCGCTCGTCACCGGAGCCAATCGCGGAATCGGGGCCCGGACCGCCCAGTTGCTGAGCGAGCGGGGACTGCGGGTGATCCTCGCCGTCCGTGACCGTGCCGCCGGCGAAGAGGCGCTCGGAGCACTGCACGGGGACGGACACGAGGTACTGGAGCTCGACGTCGGTGATCCGGCATCGATTCGGCGCGCTCTCGACACCCTGTCCTCGTCGTCCGTCGACGTCCTCGTCAACAACGCCGGAGTGTTGGAGAGTGGTGATGCCCTGGAGGTCGATCCCGACTCCATGGACCGCAGCTGGCAGGTGAACGTGCGGGGTCCGTGGATGCTCGTGCAGGGGCTGTTGCCAGGAATGATCGAGCGGGGCTACGGACGCGTGGCGAACGTCTCGAGCGGTGGTGCGTCCTTCGGCGAGGGCAGTATGATGACCGGCCAGGCGGTCTACGCGGTCACCAAGGCGGCCCTGAACGCGTTGACGGTCTGTACCGCGGCGCGGGTCGAGGGCGACGTGAAGATCAACGCCGCGTGCCCGGGCTGGGTCCGCACGCGCATGGGTGGTGACGCCGCGCCGCGATCGGTCGACGAGGGTGCGGCGGGCATCGTCTGGCTGGCGACCCTTCCTGCCGACGGCCCCCACGGGGGTTTCTTCCGCGACGGCGAGTCCGTTCCCTGGTGACGTACGTGGCCGGGTCCGACCCACGGTCTTGAGGGCCGGGCCCGCCTCGACTAGCGTATCGCGGAACGCCTCGCACCGCGGGGCCACCGTCCCTCCTGCGCCGTTCCCGATCCCGACGAGGAGAGCTCCGTGGACCCGCTGCCCGAGGACATCACCGTCGAAGAGCTCGCCCGCCGTCGTCGCGAGGGCGACGGTCCGGTCGTTCTCGACGTCCGGTTGCCCGAGGAACTGCAGATCGCCGCGCTCGACGGCGACGTCGTGCACATTCCCCTCCATCTGCTGCCGCTCCGGATGGAGGAACTCGATCCGGGACGCGAGTACGCCGTCCTGTGCCACCACGGTGCCCGGAGTTGGCAGGCGGTCCGCTACCTGCGCTCGCGGGGATTCGCGGGGCCGCGCAACGTCGGCGGGGGCATCGACCGCTGGTCGGCCCTGATCGATCCCGCGGTCCCGCGCTACTGAGCGGCCGGTTCGGTACCGGTCGTCGAACGGAGGTCCCTTGAATCCTGCGCTCCGCCGCACCCGCATCGTCGCCACCGTGGGTCCCGCGTCGTCCGAACCGGAGCAGTTGCGTCCGTTGCTCGCCGCCGGCGTCGACGTGGTGCGCCTGAACGCCAGTCACGCCGACGCGGAGTACTTCCGGACGATGGTTCCGCGCATCCGCGGGCTCGCGTCCGAACTCGACCGGACGGTCGCCGTCCTGCTCGATCTGCGCGGACCCAAGATCCGCATCGGAGACGTGGAGCGGCCCGAGGGGGTGACGCTTCCCGCAGGATCCGAGGTGGAGATCGCGCCGGGCGACTTCGTCGGCACCGCCGATCGACTGCCCTGCACCTACGCCGACCTGCCCGCCGACGTGGGCGCCGGAGACGTGATCCTGATCGACGACGGGCTCGTCGAGCTCGAGGTGCTCTCGGCCGACCCGCCCCGTTCGATCCACTGCCGGGTGATCGTGGGCGGAGCCGTGAAGGCCAACAAGGGCATCAACGTCCCCGGGCGCCCCCTGTCGACACCGGCGTTCGGCCCGAAGGACCTCGCCGATCTCGACGCCGCGCTGCCGCTGGGCGTTGATTTCGTGGCGCTCAGCTTCGTGCGCCAGGCCGCCGATGTCTACGCCCTGCGCCGCGAGCTGCACGAACGGGGGTCGATCGTCCCGATCGTCGCCAAGATCGAGAAACCCCAGGCCATCGACGCTCTCGAGGAGATCCTCGAGGCCGCCGACGCCATCATGGTCGCGCGCGGAGACCTGGGCGTGGAGGTCCCGCCCGAACGCGTTCCACGTCTTCAGAAACGGATCATCGCGCGGGCGAACGCGCGGGGGCTCCCCGTGATCACGGCCACGCAGATGCTCGAATCCATGATGGAGAACCCGCGGCCGACCCGGGCCGAGGCCAGCGACGTGGCCAACGCCATCTTCGATGGCACCGACGCCGTCATGCTGTCGGGCGAGACGGCTGTCGGCCGGTATCCCCTCTACGCCGTGCAGATGATGGACCGGATCGCGCGCGAGTCCGAGGCGTCGCAGTTCTACGGATCGACGGGCGTGTCCGAGGAGGAGCTCGAGGCCTTCGAACTCGAGCGCCGCGAAGTCGCCGTGGCCGCCACGCGGATCGCACGGCGGATCGACGCCGATTCGATCGTGGTCTACACCCTGTCGGGTACGACCGCCCGACTCATGAGCAAGCTCCGTCCACGTCGGCCGATCTACGCCCTGTGTCCCGACGAGATCGTGTGCCGGCGCATGACCCTGGAGCACGGGATCATTCCCCTGCGCGTGGACTACTACGCCGCCACCGACGACATGCTGCGCGAGGGCGACCGGTTGCTCACCGAGCTGGGAGTGGTCGAGCCCGACGATCGTGTGGTCGTGGTGGGAGGGACTCGGCAGTTCGCCGGGGTCAGCAACATGATCCAGATCCGCCATCCGGTGGGAGATGCCACGCCGGCCGACGGGGACGACGACTGATGGCGAGGCTGCTCGCGATGGCCGTGGTGCTGCTCGCGGCGTGCGGCAAGGAGTATCCGCCGACGCCCGAGGGCCGCTACCTGGCGCGGTGTGTCCGCTGCCACGAGGTCGACGGGAGCTCGATCACCGCGAGCGAGCAGGCCGGCGAGCCGGTGAGCATTCGCGATCCCGAGTTCCAGCGTCTGGCCACCGACGAAGACATCGAGCGCATCGTCACCCGTGGCAAGGGGCAGATGATGCCGGTGTCGGGTCTCTCGGCGGCGGAACTCGATTCGATCGTCCTGCACGTACGGCGCCTCGGCGCCCGCTACGCGGCCGCGCTCGACAGCGCGCGCGTCACCCCCTAAGCTGCCGCGCGTCGCACGAGCCGGTTCCGCCGCCGGGCGTGCACTGCCAGGAGGTCCTCGTTGCTCCGCATCCTCGTCGCCACTCTCTCGATCCTGCTCCTGGCCGGCTCCGGTCGTGCCCAGGTCGACGCGCAGGGTCACTGGAACCAGGAGTACGACCCCCACGTGGCCGCGCTCGGCCTCGCGGCGGGTTACACCTCGGGCACAGGTCTCGCGCTGCGCTGGCCGGCCTTCCCGCAGACAATGGTCGGTGTCGCGGGGGGCGCCTGGGGTCGGAGCGACGAACTCGACTGGAACTTCGGGGTCGAGGCCCACTACGTGCTGCGGCAGAGCGGACGGACGCGGGTCTTCCTGGGACCGGGCATGGGTGTCTACAGCGATCACGACGCCGACGACACGAACGTCAACGCATCGTTCGACGTGGGCTTCGAACACCTGCTCCAGCCACGCCTGTCGGTGAAGGCCGACATCGGCTTCACCTACCTCGGCGACGACGACGCGGTCTATCCGATCCCACAGATCGCGGTGTACTACTACTTCTGAGTCACGTTCTGAGTCACGACCGCCCGACGGGGCTCGTCAATCGACGAACTCGACCGTCTCGATCCGTGGCACGACCCCGGCGTCGGCGCCGCGTTCCAGCAACAGCGAGATGGCTTCGCGGCCGCGATCGCCGTAGTCCAGAGTCCACTCGTTCACGTACATGCCGATGAACTCGTCGGCCGTCGACACGTCGAGCCCGCGTCCGTACTGCATGGCGTGCTCCACGGCCTCGCGACGGTGCTCGAGTCCGAGCTCGATGCTCTTCTTCAGGACCGAGTTGATCTCGCGGTTGCGTTCGAGCCCGAAGCTCTTGCGAATGGCGTTGCCGCCGAGGGGCAGGGGCAGACCCGTGTCCTGCTGCCACCACACGCCGAGGTCCTGCACCAGTTCCAGGCCGTCGGCCTCGTAGGTCAGCTGGCCTTCGTGGATCAACAGTCCGGCCTCGAAGTCCCCGGCGGCGACCCGGGCCGGGATCTCGTCGAACATCACGACCTCGTGTTCGAAGTCGCCGAGCAGAAGCCGCGACGCCAGGTACGCGGTGGTCATGGTGCCGGGCACGGCGACCTTCTTCGACTTCAGGTCGTCCACACCGAACCCACTGCCCTTCTTCGCGACGAGCATGGGTCCGTAGCCGTCTCCCATGCTGCTGCCGGTCGGCAGGAGGGCGTAGCCGTCGTGGACGTGTGCGTAGGCGTGGATCGAGATGGCGGTGATGTCCAGTTCACCGCGCTGTGCACGCTCGTTGAGCGTCTGGATGTCCTGCAGGATGTGCTCGAAGCTGTACTCGCCCGCGTCGAACTGGTTCGTGGCCAGGGCCCAGAACATGAAGGCATCGTCGGGATCGGGGCTGTGGCCGAGGGTCAGGTGCATGGAACTTCCTCGAGGGTCGAGGGGGAGGGCGGGGGCGTCGAGCGGGGGTGTCGGGCCGGCGACCGAGGGAAACTAGTCGCCGGGCGCAGGCCCGGCAAGCGGGTGTTCGGGGCGAATCCGGCCAGGGACTTGCATCCTGTCCGGGGCGCGGTAGCATGCGCGCGCCGCCGCGGCATCCCCCTCCGACGGAACCGATGGCCCGAGTCACCTTCCACAACGACGACCTGACGGTCGACGCCGAGCCGGGCACCACGCTCTCGCTCGTGGCCTTCCAGAACGAGGCCGGGCTGCCCTTCGGCTGCCGGGCCGGTACCTGTGGTACCTGCGTGCTGACGGTGGTCGAGGGAGCCGAGGGCCTCGACGAGCCGGGCTTCGTCGAGGACGACACGCTGGCGGTCTGCGGGGAGATCGGACCGGGGCGACGGCTCGGGTGTCAGATCATCGTGCGCGACACCGATCTCGCCGTCGAGTGGTGACGCGACGCCGCGCTCAGGATTCGCGCTGGAGGTGGCGGAGTTCGCGCTCGAGCTGCTGTTGCTTGCTCGCCATCCGGCCCACGTAGCCCAGAAGGGCCACCCAGATCACTCCGTAGGCCGCGAACAGCCACCAGAAGTTCTCCTTGGGGCGCCATTGCTCGTCGTCGGTCGCGGCGTAGGGGGTCGAGGCGTCGTCGTCGGTCTGCGCCTGTGCCATCGGAGCAACGGCGAGCACGAGCACGCCCAGCACCAGCGCGAACAGGACGTACAGGCGGGACTTGCGGTTCATCGGGTCAACCCTCCGGTTCGGTGCGTGCGCCGCGGCTCAGCTGCGCTGCAGGTGGAGTTCTTCGATCTGGTCCTCGATCCGCGATTGCTGGTGCCGCAGGCGGAGGAGCAGGACGTAGGTCACGGTGAAGGCGAACACGCCGATCAGCAGCGTGGCCAGGAACTCCGGCGCCAGACCGCTGTCCTCGCCGCCGCCGACGACGGGGGCCGGGTGCTGGCTGGCCTTCACGCGGTTGGCGAAGTAGACGATCGGCACGTCGAGGAAGCTGATCAGACCGACCACGGCGCTCAGCTGTGCGCGGCGGTCGCGGTCGCCCACGCTGCGCCGGAGGATCAGGTAGGCCAGATACAACAACCACAGGATGAACGACGTGGTCAGCCGCAGGTCCCAGGTCCAGTAGATCCCCCAGATGGGCTTCGCCCAGAGGGGACCGGTGATCAGCACCAGCGTGATGAACACCACGCCGACCTCGGCGCTGGCAGCCGCGATGCGGTCGTGCTTCAGGTCGCGCGTCATCAGGTAGCGCAGGCCGTTGTAGCCGGTCACGCCGAAGGCGAGGAAGGCGACCCACGCCACGGGGACGTGTACGTAGAAGATCTTCTGCACGAAGCCCTGGGCGGCTTCGCGGGGGATCGTCATCAGCATCCAGCAAAGGGCCAGCATTCCCACGGTGCTGAGGCCGAGCAGGACGCGATTGGTCATGGACATGGCGACTATTCCTCGAGAACGGAACCGAAGAGCAGGAACCCGGCGGTCAGGAAGATCAGGTCGAAGACGGCGGCCAGCTGCACCCAGTCGCCCAGACCCTCGTCGGGGCCGGGAGTGAAGATGATCGCCGTTCCCTCGACAGCTCCGAGCAACAGGGGGGTGAGTACCGGCAACAGGAGCACCGGCAGCATCACCTCGCGCAGGCGTGTCTTCTGCCCGATCACGGCGAAGACCGTGCCCACGGCGAGGAAGCCGAGCGTCCCCAGGGCCAGGAGCAGGAAGAACATACCCGTCAGATGACGTTCGTCGAGATCGAAGAAGAAGATCGCGAAGACCAGGACGACGAGTTCGCCCACCGCCATGAAGACCAGATTCGACAGGATCTTGCCCACGTACAGCGCGCCGCGGTCGGCGGGGCTGGTGACGACGCCGCTGATCTGGTCGTCCTGTCCGTCGCGGCCGGCGCTACGATTCAGGCCGAGGATACCGGCGAAGAAGAACGCCGTCCACAGCGTGCCGGGCACCACGTCCTCGCGGGCGTGGCGGGCGGGATCGAAGGCGAACACGAAGACCACCACGGTGAGCAGGCCGAACATGACGATGGTGGTGAAGATGTCCTTCCGTCGCCACTCGGCGCGGACGTCCCGCGCGAGCACGGCGGCGACCACGCCCCAGAACGAACGCATCAGGCCTTCCCCCGGACCGTGGCGACCGCCGCGCGCTCGGCTGCGACCTCGGTCAGATGGGCGGCCCAGCCGCGGTCGTCGTAGGTCTGTGCCGGCAGTTCCTCGACCTTGCGGCCCAGGTGCAGCACGAGGACACGGTCGGCCCACTGCAGGACGTAGTCGAGCTGATGGGTGGCGAGCAGCATGGCCGCTCCTCGCTCCTTCTCCGCGCTCAGGCGCGTGGCCAGGTCACGGCAACCCGGGGCGTCGAGGCCGGTGAAGGGCTCGTCGAGCACCAGCAGTTCGGGATCGTGCAGCAGGGCGCGAGCCAGGCTCAGGCGCTGGCGCATGCCGCGGCTGAAGCTCTCGACGCGATCCTGGGCACGCTCGCCGAGGCCGACCTCGTGGAGGCGCTGGCGCGCGCGTTCGGCTGCATCGGAGACGCCGAAGAGAGCCGCGTAGTAGTGGAGGTTCTCCTCGGCGGTCAGCGCGTCGTCGAGCAGCGTGTGGTGCGCGACGTAGCCCATGCCGCCGCGCACGGCCGCGGCCTTCTTCGTGGGGTCCAGACCGTTGATGGTCAGGCTTCCCTCGGAAGGCCGGGCCAGGGTGGCGAGCAGCGAGAGCAGCGTGCTCTTGCCGGCCCCGTTGGCCCCGAGCAGGGCCACGGCTTCACCGGCGTGGAGGGTCAGGTCGACGTCCCGGAGCGCCCAGAATCGACCGTAGCGCCGGGACAAGCCCTGGGCCTCGACCACGACCTCCACGTCAGTTGGAGTGGGCTGTGGTCGAGGCACGGCGCACGGCGTCCTTCGCCTGGCCGTTGTGCGACGCCTTCTGGTTCCGGCTGTCGAGCAGCCGATCGCGCTCGGCCTCGAACTGCTCGCGGGTCAGCTCGCCGGACACGTAGCGGTCGGCGAGACGCGACAGAGCCAGTCGCTTCGAATCGATGCCGCCACCGCCGGTCGCGACCGTCGGACGGCGCGAGGCCCCGAACAGCAGACCGAAGAGCAGCAACGCACCCACGAGCACCATGAGGATGATCCGCTGGTCGGCGAAGCGGTGCGGGCGCACCTCGACCCGGGCGACCTGTTGCGTGCCACCGTGGTCGTGGGGATCGCCCTGGGCCATGGCGGTGCCGCCGGCCAGGCGGACCGACCACTCGGTCCCGGCCTCGACGGGGAGTCCGGAGTACGCCGCGAAGCCCTCCATGGGCGACTCGCTCGGGATCATCGACTCGACCATGACCTGCACGTCGGGCGGAGCCACGAGGACGCGACGGTCACGAGCCCCGTAGACGTTCGTGTTGACCCAGTCGGTCCCGTTCGGGTCGTACTCGATCGCATAGCTCACGAACATGCGCGTGGTGCCGGGCCGTAGCGCACGCTCCACGGCGCGCACGTTCGCCGCGTCGGTCTCGACCACGGGCAAGGTGATCGGGAACTCCCCCGAGCCCACCGAGGCCTGGGGCGCGCCGTGGGTGGGGTTCTCGAACCCGAAGCGCATGGGCAGGGCATCGGCGACGATGGTCATGGGCGGATCGGACGCGTTCTCGAACTCGAAGAGCTCGGTCACGAGCATGTGTTCCGCGTCCCGCCGGAAGATCACGTGGTGACGTGCCATGTCGACGCCGACGAGATCCCGGGTGACCTCGTAGACCTCGAGTTGCACGGGCTGGTCGATCGCCTCGAGGCTCTGCGAGAAGGTCACGTCTCCGCGCACGACCCGCAGCAGCAGGTGGGCTTCGGACTCGGGCACGTCGGCGATCTCGAAGGCGCCGGAGACGTCTTCGACGGTCGCCAGCGGCTCCATGCCCTGGGCCACGTCGATCAGCTCGATGCGATCGGCCACACCCGGGCCACCGGTCGTCCCGTTCAGGAGCTCACCGCGCAGAGTGGCCGCGTCGGCAGCGGTACCGGCGAGGAGCACGAGACCCAGGGAGAGTGCGATGCGGGCGTTCAAGATCCCACCGCCGATCCGCAGGAGGGGCAGAAGGCCGCACGCGGCGGCAACGAGGCGCCGCATGCGGAGCAGAAAGCGGTTGCGGGAGCCGTGGCCGGTTCGCTCTCGGGAGGAGCGTTCGTGTGATCACGGCTCTCGATCACCTCGAGCTGTTCCATGACCTTCAGGGTCTGGCGCTTGAGGTTGTCGCGCAGGGACAGATAGTCGGGCTCGGCCAGCTTGCCCATGGCGAACTCGAAGTCCAGATCGGCAATGTTGCCCACCAGGACCTCGCGCCGGGTGGACAGGCGGCCGGCCGGCGTGTCTTCTTCGCTGAAGATCCACTGTTCGTCGTTGTCGCTCCGCAGAGCGGGCCACAGGACGACCAGTGCGATCAGCAAGGCGGACCCGAGCAGGACGAACTCCATTACCGGACCTCCAGCAGTTCACGGTCGGGGCTCGTGGCCTGATCCTCACGCCGTGACCTCAGGGCGGGTAGCAGGCAGATCGCCGTGCCGAGGATCATCACCGCCCCGCCGATCCAGACCCACGCCACCAGTGGATTCACGTAGGCCTGCACCACGGCCTTGGTCTGGTCCTCGTTGAGCCCGGCGTAGACCAGGTACAGGTCCTCGCGCAGTTGCCGCGCGATCGCGACCTCGCTCGAAGGCTGTTCGCTGGCGAAGTAGAAGCGCTTCTCGGGTTGCAGGCGGAAGACCTCCTGCCCGCCCCGGGACACGGCGACTTCGAGCTGACCCGACCAGTAGTTCGCGTTCTCGCGCTGGGTGATCTCGTCGATGCGCAGTTCGTACTGACCCACCCGCATCTCCTCGCCCACGCCGATCACGCCACGGGTCTCGCGCGTGAAGGCCTGGCCGGTGATGCCCAGGAAGATCAGGACGATCCCGAAGTGCACGACGTACCCCCCGTAACGTCGGTTGTTGCGACGCGTGAGGTTCACCATGGCCGTCAGGTAGTTCTCGCCGTGCTTGCGGATCCGCGCGGCCGTGCCCTTGTGGAACTCCTGGACGATGGTCATGGTCACGAAGAGGCAGAGCACCAGGCTGATCATGGCCCAGACTCCGGGTGCCTCGTCGAACATCGCCTGGCTGCCGACGAAGAACAGCGGGGCCGACACGATCGCCACCGCGACCGGCATCGTGAAGTTCTTCCGCAGACTGCTCTTGCTGGTCTTGCGGTACGCGAGCAGCGGACCGGCGCCGGTCAGGAACAGCAGCGCCAGGCCCAGAGGGATCTCGATCCGGTTGAAGTAGGCCTGGCCCACCGACACGTTCCGGCCGGTGATCAGCTCGCTGAAGATCGGGAACACGGTCCCGAACAGCACGCTGAGCGCCGCGGCCAGCAGCAGCAGGTTGTTGAACAGGAAGCCGCTCTCACGGCTGATCATGCTGTCGAGACGGCCCTCGCTGCGCAGGAAGGGCAGACGCCAGACGATCAGGGCGGTGCACAGCACGGTGGAGGCGATCAGGAAGAAGGCGAAGTCACCGCCGATGTTGCTCTGCGCGAAGCTGTGCACGCTGCTCACCACGCCGCTGCGCGTGAGGAAGGTGCCCAGGATCGACAGTAGATAGGTGAGCGAGATCAGCGAGACGTTCCAGACCTTCAGCATGCCCCGCTTCTCCTGCACGATCACCGAGTGCAGGAAGGCGGTTCCGGTCAGCCACGGCATGAGCGAGGCGTTCTCGACGGGGTCCCAGGCCCAGTAGCCACCCCAACCGAGTTCCATGTAGGCCCACTTGCCACCGAGCAGGATCCCGATGCCCAGGAAGATCCACGACACCAGCGTGAAGCGTCGTACCGTCGACACCCAGGAGCTGCCGAGCTGTCGGGTCCACAGCGCGGCGATGCAGAATGCGAAAGGCACGATGAACCCGATGTAGCCGACGTAGAGGATCGGCGGATGGATCACCATGGCCCAGTGCTGCAGCAGCGGGTTCAGGCCTCGGCCGTCGGCCGGTGCCCACGGGGCCTCCTGCCCGCTCTGCGTGATCCCCATCAGTCCGTCGAAGGGGTTCGCGCGGAAGTTGTTCAGGTACAGGAAGAAGGCCGTCGTGCCCATCATGACCGCGATCGCGTAGGGCATCAGACGGTTGTGCTTCTTGCGCTGGGTGAACACGGCGGCCGAGGCGAACCCGACGAGGACGAGCGTCCACAGCAGGAGCGACCCGTCCTGGCCGGCCCACAGGGCGCCGATCTTGTAATGAAGCGGCATGGCCGCGTTCGAATGCCCGGCGACGTAATCGATCCCGAAGTTGTCGTTCAGGATGAGTCCCCAGGTCGCCAGGGTCGCCACCAACACGAGGAGGGTGACGCCGTGCACGCTGCGCTCACCCACGGCCAACAGCCGGGGGTCGAGCCGATGGGCTCCGAGCAGCGAGGCGGCGATGGAGAAGAATGCCAGGACGAAGGCGACGATCAGGGCAAAGTTGCCGATGTCGGCGAGCAGCACGGCTGGTCTCCGTCAGGAAGAGGACAGGGGGACTGTCGGGTGCGGGCAGGGGGCCGGGATGCTGCCGCGCGAGGGATTTCGGCCGCGTTCAGGCCGTGGGCTGGTCCTGGGACACCGACTCGGGGTGTTCCTCGGACTCGTAATCGGTCTCGTACTTCGACGCGCACTTGGCCTGGATCCGCTGCCCCGTGAAGACGCCGTCGTCTCCGAGGTGACCGTCGACGACGGCCTCGACACCGGGCTTGAACGTGTCGGGCACGGGATCCATGCCCACGTACCGGACCGAGTAGCGAACGCCCTCGTACTCGAGGTCGAAGTTCAGGATGTCACCGTCCTGCCGGATGGTCCCGGCGACCACGTTGCCGGCCAGCTTGATGCGGTGGTCCTGCAGTTCGCCCTGACGCTCGGCGACCTCGTCGCAGGTCAGGTAGTAGGCCTTGCCCTCTTCGAAGCCGAGGAACGACAGATAGGCCACCAGGCCGACGATGACGGTGATTCCGATGACGACACGGGCTTGCATGCGAGGTCCTCCGAGCGGGGGGCGTCAACGGGGCGGGGTGAGCCCGATGACGGTGGAATATATAGATCTAGCGGACGCAGGCATCCAATCCCGGAATCCGTGACGTCACGAATTCATGATGCGCACACACCAGAACTGCAGATCCTCCGATATCAGATAGCGTGCCGGTTGTGATCCGCCGTCGCGAGCGGGTAAAATCGATTACCAGGCCGTCTCCCGGGCCCACCTCGTCGACCCGCATCCCATGCAGGCCCATGTTCCACCGACGGATCTCTCGATACGCCATGGTACCCCGCCGCACGGCGCAGGTTCTCGTGGGAGCGCTCCTGATCACGATTTTCGGGGTCCTGGCCGACCCCCTCGTGGGCGCGACGACCCGTGCGCCGGTCCATCGGCTGGACGTCGTCCGGGGCGAGGACGGCCCGCGGCGGACCGTGATCGTCGAGGACTGGGGGATTCCCGCACCGCCCCGGCCGCCGTTCGCCGTGGCCGACCGCGCGGTCGATCCGGATTCCCTGGAGGTGTCGGGACGTCTCCTGCTCGGGGACCGATTGTTTGACGCCGGTGGCTACACAGGCGCCACGCTCGATCTTCCGGTACGGAATTCGATCGTCGAATTACGTACCCTGGACGCCGATCAAGCCCTGGCGCGGGTCTCGACGAACGCGAACGGGTTCTTCGGCCTGCGGGCCGAGGCGGTCCCGGGCTCTCTGGAGGTCGTGCTGTGGACGGAATCACCGATTTCGTCCTCTGACACCCTGCGCGTGGTCGGCGGCGACGGTGCAGTCCACCGGATCGAGCTGGAGCGCTTCGCGACCGGGCCCGGCGTCTCGATCGACCTGGGCGACCGGCGGATCCCCGATCTCTCGGCCTCCGCGCCGGCCGGCGCGGTCCACGTGCTCGACCTTTCCCGGTCCGCGATCGACGCGGTCGAGGAGGTCCTCGGCGACTGGCCGGGGAACCTTCCGGCCGTTCGATACGATCCGGCGGCCGGAGGCGACGCGGCCACCGGTGCCGGAGGTCCCGGCGTCGTGGTCTCGTCCCCGGCCGCCGGGGACGGCGACGCGTGGTCCGACGCCATGGTTCTCGCCGCGTGGGGCGAGCGCCTGCTGCTCGACCTCGGGACGGGGCCGGCCGGTGATCTCTTCCTGGCCGAGGGGCTGGCGCCGCCGACGACGGCCTTCGTGCGGGCTGCGAGCTGGACCTTCGCCGCCGCGGTGCAGGACCGGCGCGCGGAGCTCCGGACGGACGCCGGGGGCGGTCCGCTACCCGGCTCGCCGTCTCTCCTCGTCGACCTGCCGACCGCGCCGCCGCCCGGATTTCCCGTTCCCGCCGAAACCGTCTTCGACCTCGAGGCCGCGACCTTCGGTCCCGGTGCCCGGCCCGTGGCGCCCCGCGGCCAGGTGTCGGCTCCGGCCCTGGCCGCTCAGCTCTGGGAGACCATCGACCCCGTCGACGACGACCCGATCGGGGGCGACCGGGCCGATCACCTCGAGATCCTCACCGGCGTTGCCGGCCCTTCGGTCGTGTTCGAGGACTTCCACGACGCCTGGATCGACGCCTTCGACGATCCGCTGTGGACCGCCTTCGCGGTGGCCCAGGCGGGGTGCGCGTTGGAGGTCGACGCGTTCGAGCCCGACGCCCCCCCCGGTGCACCTCCGCAGGCCGCGATCTGGATCCAGCCACCGCTCGATCCCGCAGCGGGTGTGGTCGTCAACGAGATCCAGCTCGGTGTTCGTGACGGGGTGGAGTTGTTCAACCCCGGGACCGTGCCCGTGGACCTCGGGGGGTGGACGGTGCGCGCGGCACGGTCGGGTTTCGCG
Organism: Candidatus Krumholzibacteriia bacterium; assembly: GCA_035268685.1. NCBI lineage: Bacteria > Candidatus Krumholzibacteriota > Candidatus Krumholzibacteriia > Candidatus Krumholzibacteriia bacterium. Next base: position 64,256 of record DATFKK010000075.1, read on the forward strand.
GATTCTCCCGAGCGGACGGTGATCCTGCCCGCCGGGACGACATTGCCCCCCGGGCGCGTCGTGCTGGTGCTGGAGGGGACGACGGCGTCGGAGCGATCGCCGTTCGATCTACCGGCGCCCGACTGGAGTGTTCCCTGGGCTGCCGGCGCCGACGGTGCGGTGGTGCTCCGCGACGGCGGCGGCGCGGTCGTCGATTTCGTCCGGTGGGCCGGACAGGGAGGAGCGGCACCGTCCGACGAGCCCGTTCCTCCGGGTACGGGATTCGACGGCGTTCTCGCGGCGCCGAGCGACGAACGCGACGTCCTGGGGCGCGACGCCACCGGCACGGACACCGACGCCGCCGGCGATTTCTCGCTGCGCACGCCGACCCCTGGATGGCCGAACGCCGCCGGTTCCCGCAGCCACACCCTGCGCCCCCGCGGAGAGCTCGACCGCTTCCTGGTGACCACCGTGGCCACGGTCGAGGTGCACGCGCGGCGTACCCGGGACACCGGCGCACCCCTGCTGGTGGCCGACTCCCAGGCGAGCGCCGCGCCCGCCGGGATCGGGGCCGACGGGAACGGGTCGGTCCTGGGCCTGCGGGCCTCGTCGTCGGTGCGGCTGCGGACCGAAGGCGCGGCACCGACCGCCACGGGTCTGGAGGTCTTCGTGTGGGAGCCGGTCACTCCCCTCGGGCTCTTCGCGGTCGAGGACCTGCGGGCCGCGGTGAAGGGAACCGGGACGCTCTCCGACAGCGTCCGCGTCCGCTGGACCGTGCCGCTGCCCGCCGATTCGCTGCGGGTCCTCGAGAACGGGACCCGGATCGCGACGCTCGCCGGCGATGCGACGTCACTGGATCTGTTCCGGGACGCCGGCCGCTATGTCTACACGGTCGAAACGGTCGAGTCCGGCGTGGCCGTCGCCGCGCGCTCGACTGGTGTGTTCGTCGGCCCGAGTTCCTGCGACAGTCGGGACGACTTCCCGACGGCGGCCGTGCAGTTCGAGGAGCCGGCCAACGAGTTCTTCGTCGACGTCGACGTCCCCTTCGCCGGCGACGGGACGGTCCTCTGGGACCGGCCGGTGTCCGCCGGCGGTTACGCCGACGCGGACACCGCCACGGCCACGCTCCGAAGGACCACGGTCCTGACGACCGGGTCCTCGATCACCCTGGACCACGCGGTCCATCTCGCCGGCGACGGCGACCGCGCGCGTCTGTTCGTGACGCGGGACGACGGGTGGTCGTGGGAGCCGATCGCCAGCTGGGACGGCACCGAGTACGACGGCAGCAGTGGGGATCCCGCCGATTGGACCGACGGGACGCTCGCGGCCGGCGATCTCGTCGCCGACCGGATCGACCTGTCGGACCTCGCGGGCGAGCGTGTCCGATTCCGGTTGCAGCGGACCAGCGATGCCAGTGGGTCATCGTTGGGCTGGTCGATCGACGCGATCACCATCGAGATCGGCGGGGTCGACGGCGAGTACCACGTGGGCGTCGACGGCAGCGACGACAACGGGTGCGGAGTGCCGGAACGTCCCTGGGCCACGGTCGGCCCGGCCCTCGCGGTCGCGGCTCCGGGCGAGACGATCGTCCTCGGTACCGGGGACTTCGCCTTCGCCGCCGGACCGGCCGGGGCGGTGGTGGACCTGCCCGCCGGGGTCGCGCTGCGCGGCGCGGGTCCCGGTGCGACCCGCCTGCTCGTCGAGCCGGACGCGGTGGCCGTTCGCGTGGGCGGCTCCGGACCGAGCACGCGGGTCGCGGGACTGCGGATCGATGGTGCGCGCACGGGACTCCGGTTCACGGGCGTGGAAGCGGCGCTCGACTCCGTGCACGTCGATCGCGCCGACACCGCCCTTGTGGTCGACGGCGCTCCGGCGCGACTCGACGGGGTGGTGTTCTCGCGTGGCTCCCTCGGGATCTCGATGGCCGAGGGGAGCCTGGATCTCCGGCGGAGCACCCTCGCCGACCTGGGGGTGGGCGTGCTCACCCGGGTCGGCGTCGACTCGGTCCTCGCCGAGCGGGTCCTGATCGCGCGCTGCGACGAGGCCGCGCTGCGGGTCGAGGGGCCCGTGCCGGTGGTGCGCTACGCCTGCGGCGCGCTGTGGGACATCGGCGCGGGGTTCGAGGGTGTGGCGGCGGACTTCGTCGCCCCCGTGTTGATCGTCGCGCCACGTCACTGCGACTCCGTCGGCGGGGTCTACACCCTGGCCGCGGACTCCCCTCTGGCCGACGTCGCCGGATGTGGACGCATCGGCGCACTCGGTGTGGGATGCTCCGAGCCGACGGCGACCGGGGCTCCGCCCGCGCCCGGAGGCCTGCGTCTGCACCGACCGCGGCCGAACCCCTTCAATCCCCGGACGGCGATCGCGTTCGAGCTCCCGCGCACCGGCCCCGTGTCGCTCGTCGCCTACGATCCGCGCGGACGTCGGGTGGCGCGGATCGTCGACGGGGTCCTGGCCGCAGGGCGGCACCGCGTGGTGTGGTCGGGTCGCGACGCGTCCGGGCGACCGGTGGCGAGCGGGGTGTACTTCCTGCGCCTCGAGGCCGGAGGCGAACGACGGACCGTCCGCGCGACCCTGGTGCGGTGATCGTCAGCGGCCGCCGCCGATCTCGAATCGTCCCAGCTCCTGCAGCTCCTCGGTGGGGCGGTCCATCTCGACCGGGCCGGCGGTGGCCGCGGGGTCGACCGCGCACACCGCGTACACGCCGATGGGCAGGCCCCGCAGGGGAATCGTGAGCCATCGGCGGGAGGACGGCTCGGCCTCCTCGATCCAACGGATCAACGGCCGCTCGGGCAGGATCTGATAGAGCGCCACGCGGGCGGGAGGCGTGGCGCCGAGGTCGAAGGTCACGAAGCCCCCTTCCGCACGGCCGGCCTCCAACGTGTCCGGCACCATCGTCGAGCGCGCCGGTTGCAGCGCTTCGTGACGCTGGGCGGCGGCGCGCAGGCCCTGGATCCACGCCGCGGCGGTCAGACCCACGAGGATCAGCAGCAGCGGCCAGGGGACCGCGATCGAGCGCACGAGTCTTGCCAACGCTTCCCCCTCGGGGACGGACCGGGCGGCCGCTTCTCGGGGGCCAGCCCGTGCAACGCCCTGCAAAGTAGCCGATTGGCGGCGTTCCGGGCCAGCGTGGGTTCCGATCGGATGTCGCCGCCCGGCGGACTTTGCCGGACAGGCGGAAACGGGGGACGCGATGAACGTGCAACAGCAGATCATGATCGGACGCACCGAGGATCACGGTGCGGTTCGCCTTCGGACCGCGGCGTCGACCGCCGGACTCACACCCGAGGAACTCCACGCCCACGAGGAGCTCTGCGGCGGTTGGTCGGACTTCGTGCCGGGCCGATTCGAGCGGTCCCTCGTCCACGTGCCGCTGCCCGCGCCGGACGGAACCGCGATCGAGGCCCACGTGGTCGCGCGGGTCCGCTCCGTGGAGCTCGACGGCGGGCCCGGTGTGTCGATCCATCTGGTGCGAACGGGCCCGGCGGCCTTCGCGGCGCTCGGCGACGACCCCTACCGGCTCGTGCGGACGGGACACCTTCTGGATCGATGGACTCCCGACACGGCGTGGCCCGAGATCGACGTGGATGCCATCGGCGAGGACCGCGAACGCGGGCTGCGTGCCGTCATCCCCGAGCAGTACCCCGTCCTGGAAGCCCTCCTTCGGCACGCGCTGGCCGACGGTCCCTTCGTCCTGGACGGTGACCACGACGACGCCGCGATCGAGGACCTCTTCGAGCACGTCCTGCACCTGCTTCCGCGCTCGTTCCGTCAGCGCACGTCGTTCGCGAGCTTCGTGCCCGGCCCCGACACCGACTTCGACATCGCCGCGCGACGGCGCGAGGGGTCCACGTTCCGCGCCAGCCTGCGGGCACTGCTGACCGACGCGCCTCCCGCGCTGGACAGCGCGCACGATGCCTACGTGCAGGGTTTGTTCGAGGACCTGCGGGACGGGGCATGGGGACGGGCCGGAGCCCGGATCGAGTCCTTCGACGCCGAGCCGGTCGTCGAGCCCGACATCGGCGACGCCGGTGTGGCCGAGGCCGATGCCGTCGAGTCGGCGGTCGTCGAGCCCGCCATCGCGGAGCCCGACATTGCCCCGCCCGCAGCGGTCGAGCCCGCCGGTGCCGAGTCGGACGCGCCCGAGCCGGGCGCCGACGCGCCCGAGCCGGGCGCCGACGCGCCCGAGCCGGGCGCCGACGCGCCCGAGCCGACGATCCGATTCGCCGAGTCCGGGCCGGTGACGCCGGTGGCCGCG